>CAYMSC010000114.1:0-14334 GCA_964392805.1 uncultured Saprospiraceae bacterium | reverse complement strand
AATGAAAATTTATTTTTATCTTATTATTTAAGTAACGGCAAAACAATAACTTGAATATCTAGGACGGCTTCTTTTGATCCTATTTTTACTTTAAAATCGGTCATAGTATCAACAATACTCCCTCTTTTAAAGAAAAACTAGAACCAAAATAAGCTCGTCCAGATGACCAACTTATTATTTCGTCGTTACTAAGTGATAGGAATGAGGTATTAGGTTAATTCAATTCCTAGAAATTGATTAATCAATCAGAAAAAAATAGGCTTCTTTTTCTATTATTCTAACAATTTAGTTTTCTTTGCAATTCAAACAGAAACCTGCCCAATTACAGAAGACTCATAAAACTATTCCTATTTTGACCGATGCAAACTAAAATAAACCAGTCAATACATCAAATTTATGACACCGAATATTTTTAAAAAGATTGCAGACAGTAATTGGTTTCAAAACCTTATTATTATAGCTATATTAGCTGCTGGAGTAATTGTAGGAATAGAGACCTACGGAGAAAGAGTCAAAGAATGGCTTCCATTATTAGATGCCTTAGATTATTTTATATTGCTCTTATTTACTGTAGAGGCAATCATAAAAATAGCAGCCGAAGGAGACAAGCCTTTTAATTATTTTAAGGACCCTTGGAATATTTTTGATTTTTTGATTGTCCTTGTTTGTTGGATGTCTATCTTTTTACCGAATATTGATGCAGGATTTGTAGCCGTATTCAGATTAGCTCGAATTTTAAGGGTATTACGCTTAGTAACGGCATTACCACAACTAAAAATGTTGGTAGATGCCATGTTGAAAAGTATTCCTTCAATGGGCTATGTAAGTATTTTACTGTTTTTATTGTTTTATATTTACGGTGTTCTAGGCGTATTTATGTTTGGCGAAAACAACCCAGTGCATTTTCAAGATTTACCCACGTCTCTAATCACGCTTTTCCAAATAACTACCTTAGAAGGTTGGGCGGATATTATGTATATTAACGTATTTGGCTGTGACCACCCAGATTGGGGGAGTGAAAATTGTACGAACCCTGTAGCAAATGGAGTAGGAGCAGTTATTTATTTTGTTTCCTTTGTGCTGATAGGTACTATGATTGTCTTGAACTTATTTATTGGGGTTATTATGAATAGTATGGAGGAAGTAGCCAACGAACAGAGGATGGAAGAATTGGTAGAAGCAAAAAATGGAAATAGCGCGCCTAGCCTAAATCATGACATAGATCGTTTACAAATCCAATTAAAAGAAATGCAAGAACAACTACAATTTATTGGTCATCGAATAGAACAGGAGGAAGTCGAAAAAAGAGGATGAGAGCAATAGTAACTCGGTAATAATTACATTTGAAAACTTAAATTTTGACTTAAAACCCTTTAAAACATTAAACTTCTGTTAAAAGAATAGGGGCGAACCCTTTCTTTCTCCGTCTTATTAATAAAATTGTAAATAGAAAAGAATCGCTTTTCGATTAATTAGCTTCAATTAAACCAAATCTATTAGCAAGAGGATTATTCTGTGAATTAGAAAAGATTGCTTGCTTGTTGACCTCTTAGAAACAATTATACAATCATGCAATCACACAATTCTACTATAACCTATAAACCAACTAACCTAATTGATATGAATATCAAGCATTATTTAATTGCATTATTTTTTCTGGGGTTTTTATCGCCCATCTCTGCCCAACAAACTACCGTTTTTACGGATGCAAATGCCGCGTATAAACAAGGCAAGGTATTTTTTGATAAAGGGCTTTATGGGGCAGCCAATATAGCGTTTACGAAGGTGCTTCAAGCCAATCTACCTGCTCAAGAGCCGAAGTTTCGAGACTTACAAATGAAAGCGGAATTATATGCTGCTAAAACTTCTGTAAGATTAGAGCATCCTGATGGAGAGAAACTAATGTTGGATTTTATCCGAAACCATTCTCCCGAACCAATTGCTAGTCAAGCCATTTTAGAAGCGGCAAATTATTACTACAATGATAAGCGTTTTGAAAAAGCCTTAGAATTTTTAGAACTAGTCAATACCTATGACTTATCAGAAAATCAACGTTCTGAGGTGTTGTTTAAAAAAGGCTATGTTTATTTTGTTAATAAAAAATTTGAAAAAGCTAAATCAGCTTTAGGGAAAACCAAAGAAATACGTAACGAATATTATGACCCTTCCAATTATTACTATGGGATGACGGCTTTTTTTGAAGGCAATTATGATGAAGCAACTCGAAGTTTTGAGAAGGTGGCAAACGCCAAAATATATCAACCACATATTCCTTTTTATTTGACAGAAATTTATTTCGCACAGGGAGATTATGATAAGGTGATTAATTACGCCACCCCGCTTATCAATGAACCAAAATTGAAAAAGCGAAAAGAAATGCACCAGTTAATCGGTCAAGCTTTTTTTGAGAAAAGGCAATACACCGAAGCACTTCCCTATTTAGAATTTTATGCGGAAAGCACCTCTAGCATGCGAGAAGAGGAATTTTATCAATTGGCATTTACCCAATATAAGACAGGACATTTCAAAGAAGCAGCAGACAACTTTGAGCAACTTAGCGGAGTGGATAATGAAATGGGGCAAAATGCTTTATACAATTTAGGGGATTCTTACATTCGATTAAATAGAAAAGAGGAAGCTCGAGAAGCATTTGGCGCAGCAAGTCGAATGGATTTCGATGAAATTATCACCGAAGAATCGCTTTTTAATTTTGGTAAGTTATCCTATGAATTAGGTGCAGATAGAGACGCAGTGACGGCATTCCAAAGTGTGCCTGTTACGTCCAAATATTATAATGAATCTCAGCGGCTATTGAGTGAAGTACTTGTGAATACAGGGGATTATGCTAGAGCGATTAAAATTATCGAGGGCATGCCTTCGATGACCCCTCAAATGAGAGAGACTTATCAAAAAGTAACTTATTATAGAGGGTCGCAATTATATGCAGATGGGAAACAAGGTGCAGCGAAGGGACTATTTGAGAAATCTTTAGAGGTGCCTGTGGATTTAAAATATAAAGCATTATCCCACTTCTGGTTAGGAGAGATAGCGCATGGTGAGAAAGAATATAATGGAAGTATACAGCAGCATAATCAATTTTTGACCCTTGCGAAAAATATGCGGGATTTGCCAGGCGAAGCAACTCCTTATTTATCGAATTATACACAGGGATATAATTATTTGAAGCAAAAAAATTATGGCTCGGCAGTTGGGTATTTCCAAGATGCAGTAGCAGGTATTAAGCAAAATTCTGGCTTTATTAGAAATGAGGTTATTAAAACCAAAATTTTACCTGATGCAGTATTGCGCGCAGGGGATGGCTTGTTTAAAAGAAATCAATATAATGATGCCATCAAATTTTATAATGAAGCAGTTGATAGACGATATAAAGGATTTGTTTATGCGCTATACCAAAAAGCAATCATAGAAGGATTGAGAGGGAATACCGTAGATAAAATTGTTGCCCTAGAAGATATTGTTGAGAAATATCCAAAATCAGAATATACCGACGAAGCTTTATTACAGTTGGGGATTACTTATCAAGAATTGGGCAAATTAACCGAAGCTACTCAACCATTAAAGCAATTGGTCAATGATTTCAAAGGTAAATCCAGAAATATCAATCAAGGCTTGATTCGTTTAGGCTTGATTACTTATAACCAAGGAAGCCCAGAAACCGCTTTAAATTATTATAAGCGGGTGTTTGATAATAATCCTACCGCTAAAGAATCAGAGGATGCTTTGGCAGCCATCAAAGAGATTTATGTAGATGACTTAGGTCGAACGGATGATTATTTTGCTTTTCTACGAAGTATCGACGTGAATGTAGACGATGCGCAGAAAGAAGAAGTCGCCTTCAAGGCAGCAGAATCTCAGTTTGAAAATGGGAGCTACGAAAGAGCGATTGAGGCTTTTGACCGTTATTTGAATCAATATTCAAATGGCAGAAATAGTTTGACGGCTCGTTATTACCGAGGAGAATCTCATAGTGTTTTGAAGCAATATAGTTTAGCACTTAAAGATTATGAATATGTGGTGGAGAAGGGACAAAGTAGGCATTATTTAAAAGCATTAGAAAAAGCAGCGATTATTGCTTATAACCACGAATTGGATTTTGGAAAATCATATAATCTATACATTGAGTTGGAACGAGCAGCAGAGAGTGATGACCAACGGTTTGAGGCACAAATTGGTGCATTGAGAAGTGCTTATCGAGCAGGAAACAGTGATGCTGTTTATAATCTAGCTAGTAAAGTCATCAATAATAATAGAGCGACCCAAGACCAAGTTGCTGCTGCTAATTTCTATTTAGGTAAAGTATCCTATGATAGAAAAGATTATGATAATGCTTTGACTGCTTTCACTCAAGTGAAAAGATTAAGTGATAATGAGTTAACGGCAGAAGCGAGATATTTGGAAGGAAATATCCTATTCTTACGAAAAGACCTAGACCGAGCAGAGACCGTATTAAAAGAAGCATCCAGAGCAAGTTCAAGCTATCCTTATTGGGTGGCGAATGGGATTGTATTATTAGCAGATGTGTACGATGAAAAAGGGGATTTATTTAGAGCTAAAACGACCTTAGAAGCTTTATTAGCTAATTACGATGATGACGAAGAAATAGTAAATAGAGCGAATCGAAAATTAGAACGTATCAAGGCAAAAGAACGCTCTTCTAGTCGATTGACGAAGGAAGATAAAAATAGTTTGATTGAATTAGAAGAAGGAGGGAAGTAAATCTAAAATTCTAAATTTAAAATTAAAAATCTAAAAGTTGAGGTTGTAGTAAAGAATGTATTGTGTGCAGACAACAGATAACCTTAAGAAACTTTGAAAAAATAATATTAATAAATATGCAAAACATAAAAATCTTATATATTTTCCTTTTTGCAGTAATGGTAAATCAGTCATTGCTAGCACAACAGGAAGATTTACCAAATGAAGAAGTAGAAGTAATCAAAGACTTTGATGCTCGGCTGATAGAAACAGAAAAAGTTGAAATTACGCCCACACTTCCTAAGCCGAATAATGCTGATAAAACACAAACTTACTCGATTCCGACGAGGAGTTTGCAAGTAGAATATTTACCACCAAAGATTCGACCATTGGCGATGAAGCGGGATAAATTACCCGAGCAATACGATGGTTTTATAAAGTTAGGCTATGGTATTCCTTCGTCACCTTATGCAGAAGCCTCGTATTTTACCTACCGTGATAATTTGAATATTGGCGGAAAATTTAGACATCATTCTGCTAATTTTGATAACGTAGAAAATCAACGTTTTGCGAATAATGAAGCAGAATTAAAAGGGGCTTATTATAAAGAGGAAGGGTTTGCTATTGGCGGGAATATTGGATATACTTCTAATCAAGTACATTACTACGGTTATAATAATAATGAAAGTAATCCGGTCGATTCTACGGGTTCTTTTGGGGTCAATAGAGAACAAGTGAAACAGACCTTTAATACCCTAAAATTTGGTGGTACTTTTTTCAACGGAGAGCGTACGCAAGGGGATATAAATTATAAAGCAGGGCTTAATTTTTATAATACAAGAGATAATTTTGCGGCTAGGGAAACAGGCTTTGATGCTTTTGGGAATGCGACTAAGTGGGTGGCAGATAAGCATGCAATCAATGTAGGCTTGAAAATAGATTTAACGAATTTTAGAGATGGAGATAGTGCCAATGCAGATTCGCTAAGACAAAATTTGAATAACTTCTACTTAACACCGAATTTCACGTATCACGCAGATGCTTTTAAAATCAAAGTTGGGGCTAATTTGGTAGCGGTAGATGGAGCGTTCAATTTTTTTCCAGACGTTGAAGCTTCTGCTAATATTGTTGGGAATAAATTCACGGTGTTTGCTGGTGCAGAAGGTAGTTTACAAAAAAATACGCTGAGAAGTCTTTCAGATTATAACCCATTTATAAAGACATTTGGTAGCTTAGAAATCCGGAATACAGATTATAATCATTTTTATGGTGGGATTAGAGGTGCTTTTGGGGCATTTAATTATAAGGCGCAAGCAGGATTTAAGACCGTCGACAACTTGGCATTATTCCTAAATGATTATGAAGATTTTATCACCACAGATGTCGGGCAGATAAGCTTAGATCGTTTAGAAGTACTTTATGATGATGGTAATATTTTTAATATTCAAGGTAGTTTAGAAGCACCACTATTCAAGAATTTTAATTTGGCAGGAACCGTAAGTGTAAATGCTTATGACTTGGATAACCAAGAAAGAGCCTGGCATTTACCAGCAACGGAATTTAATGTCAATGCGACCTATAAAATGCTAGAAGAAAAGCTATTGTTAAAAGGAGAATTATTTGTGGCGAATGGTGTCCCGTATATTACGCCTGAAGGAAATACGGATAACTTGAATGCTTTATTAGATGTTAGCGCGGGAGCAGAATATATTATAACTGAAAATATCAGTGCCTTTTTAGACATCAACAATCTTTTGGATAATAACCGAGAAAGATGGAATAGTTATCAGACTTATGGGTTGAATGTGTTGTTTGGGGTTCAGGCGAGGTTTTGATGATTAATTATTAGTTGATTGATTATCTAGGGAAAAAACCGCTAGTCTTTTCAAAAGACTAGCGGTTTTTGTTGTTTTTAAATTGCATACTACAAAAATTCTGCAACTAATCATTTCCTGAGTTATCCACGACAAAGACCTAAAATCTTATTCCACTTCTTGGTTTTATTGTTCACTTTATCATAATATAGCTGCAAAAATTATAATTTTTGTAGCTTTGGAATTGTCAATGAATTGCAAAAAAATTAAACTTAATTTTGATACTTGAACTTTCTTTAATAAAACCAATATTATGTTATTGAGAATATCGTTATTTGCCTTTAGTATTTTATTTATGCTAAGCTGTTCTAATCAAGAAACAGCGCAAAAAAATACTGCTCCTATCAAAATAGAAAAAGCAGCAGCACCAACAGTTGTAAAAAATAAAACAGACATGACCACCATTACTTTTCCTTCCTTAGACGGTTTAGAAGTTACTGCCGATTTATTTCATGTAGGAGATGACGCACCTGTTTTTGTGCTTTGTCACCAAGCTCGATATAACAGAACAGAACATACAGAAACTGCAAAAGCATTGATGGCAAGAGGTTATAATTGTTTAGCTACGGACCAACGTTCTGGTGGAGTGTTACATGACCAAGAGAATGAAACAGCCAATAGAGCAACCAAAAAAGGATTGCCAACGGGCTATTTAGATGCAGAACCAGATATTATTGCAGCAGTCAATTATATGGCGGAAAAATATCAACAGCCAGTTATTTTAGTCGGCAGTTCTTATTCTGCTTCTTTGAGCTTAAAAGTTGCTAAAGAAAATCCGAATGTCAAAGCGGTTTTATCATTCAGCCCGGGAGAATATTTCGGCAAAAAATTAGCTCTAGGAAAAACAATAGCAGGTTTAGATAAACCTACTTTTATTACTTCTTCTAAAGGGGAAGCTAAAGGGGCAAAACCATTAGCAGATGTAGTAGCTAAAGATAAAATAACCCATTTTGTACCTACTTCTGATGGTGCGCATGGGTCGAGAGTATTATGGTCCAAACAGCCTTTCAGTGCAGAATATTGGGCAGCAGTTAATGCTTTTTTGAAGAAACACAAATTATAATAAATAAGCTCAGTTGAATAGACAACTGAGCTTAAGTTTTGTAATAGTGTATCAGAGTGATAATTCTGAGACTGCAATTTTGAATAAATTGAAAAAATTATATATTCAAGGTGATAAAGTAATATGGTCGCCAAACGATGAATGATGAACTATAAACGATGAATTATGATTAATTAAAATGTATAATTTTATTGTAACTAACTGTTAATACATTTCATATTTAACGAATTCATCGTTCATCATTTATAGTTCAGCATTTGGCGAACATATTAATAAAGGTAATTTATTTTTTTTGTAGAAAATTAAAAAATACCTTTTTTAGGTAGGCTTTTTTAAAGATATTCATCATTCAAAATTGGCGGACATATTAAAATTGCACCTAGATTTACTAATCTTTTGAGGGGGACAATCGAAGCGTCTAAAGATAAACACCTCGAGTCAGCCACCTTGAAAATCTATAACCGAGGTTAAGGATTTAAAATGAGAAATCACTTTATCTGCCGACAATTGCCATCCCCTTCCAAACAATTAATGGCTGACCAACCAGAAGCATTCCCTGCTGTCGGTTGAGCATACGTCCAAATTAAAAAGCCACTCTTTTTGTAAATTAGTTCAATATCTGCTTGGTAAGGTCCTTGTTCGGGTTTACCTGTTTGAGATGTCGGAATCACATATCCCAACGTTTTATTTTCTATTATCCCTGCTTTTTTAGGCCTAATTTTCATATCTACCCTATTGTACTACCAATATTCGCTGATTTTTGCTAGAATGGTACTTTTTCCGGTACCATCCTAGCAAAGCGTAAAATGTTACTTTAAAATTGGTAAGTTTCCGAACCATAATCAACCAGAAGATAGCCATCTGCATTCTTACAAATGGCTATTTTAAAAGGAAGAAATGCTATTGCCTTCGTCGCCAGCGGCGATACTAATAAAGGTGTCGGACGATAATAAGAGCAGCACCTTTTTTATTAAGTAGCTGCTGTGCCATCGGGTTAGTCATTACCTGTTCCTTATATTTCACATTTCTTAATCTCACTGCTTCCAACCTTTTTCAATATCCTCAAAAGCCTCTGGTTGCCTCCCATGTCTTTTTCTCACGTACTGTTTTCCGCTAAAAAAATAATATGCTTTAGCTATATTATTAAATGCGACTCCGGAATATTTCTTAGACTCCTCAAGCCCAAATGCCGATGCTATTGTTCCATTATGGAAAGTGCTTTCTCCATATTTCCTTTTATATACACCACCGTTGTCCTTAAAAAAATAGTAACATTCATCAAGAGCATTATAAACGGCCATATTTAATCTATCATCATCTATCCCCCACATACTCGCTAGTGTTCCTACATACTCAACATCATTGCTGTTTCCCAATTCTTTCATATAACATTTTTTCCCAATGAAAAAATAATATTTACCTTTTGCATAGACGGCTGCATCTAGGTCTTTGCCATGAGGGAGTCCAGCAAATTCATTCTGTATTTTTTTTCTACTAGAAACTTTATGATTGCCACGTTTTTTAGACCAGCAAGATTTACCTCTAAAAAACCAATATCTTTCATCTGAATGATTATAAGCTACGGCATCAAACTCTCCAGCATAAAATGGAAGTAGTTCATTTACTACATCTTTTGGAAAACGAGGTTTATTGTAAAATTCATTCTTCCGAATACAATCTTTTCGGTACACCTCTAAGGCTTGTTTCATAATTTCCTTTTTATCTTTTCCACCCACTTTTCTTACAGTAGAATTTTGTTCAAAAGCAGCAAATAATTCGTAAATTGGAACTAATCTAAGATTTACAACGACCGCACCACTAAAATCAACACCACCTATATCTTCTACCTTAGTAATTATATTACCATCCTTTTTACCTCGAATTGTCCAACTAAAACGATTAGACGAATTATTAAAGGCTTTATTTTCCTTAAAAAATGAATTTGTTTCAGAAGAGGCATCTATTTTTACCATTTTAGCTTTACCATTCAACTGAGCCTTAAGATCCCATTTGTTTTTGATCGCTTCTTTAATACTATTTTTTGTACTCGTTTCTTGAGAGTAAGCATCGGCTCCAATGGTTATTTGAGTGGTAAAATGCGTACCATAATTCGTAAAAAAGGTCTTATAATCAGCACCCGATGGATTTGTTCCTAATTTCTTTAAATCAGTTACAAAATAGTCCTTAAAAGTAGCAAAGTCTGTTAGTGTATACCTACCTTCTTTTGCTACTGAAGCTAGGGTTCTAGTCATGGTCGAATTTTCTACCTTTCGCTTACTCTCATTTTTCCAACCTCCATTAGCAGAAAATGACCCCAAACCTTTTTTACTAACATCTAGGCTAAGTTTTTGCTCAAAAGATTTAGCTTCTTCTTCAGAGGAACTAGCAATCATTTTTTGTGCTTTCTTATCGTAACTACCAAGTGGTTCATATTTTAATAGACATGGAAAATAAAAGCCTGCACTAGTATCCAATAAGTAATCTTTTTTATTGTTTCTTGAAGTTACCTTTTCAAATATGGATTGAATACATCCTCTATCTTCGGTCATTCGATAAGGGTTCATTTTAAACAAATTATACCCTTCAAGAATATAAGCGTAATTCCTTTTAATTTCAGCATTAGGAATTTTGCTATCAGGAATTTTGCCTTCTTTAAGTTCATTTTTTTCGGTCTGTGAAAGAGGAATAAAAACTGTACCTCCTGAATGAACTACCTTTCTTAGGTCAATTTTTTTGCCGTCATAATACATGACGTGGTCTTTCTTTTCATAGCCACTTCCATTGATTGGTGGCGTTGTTGTCAAATCATCCATTTGTGAAAATATTTAATTAAAAAATTAAGAAAATTTATTTTGTGTAAACATTTGATTTAAGGCAATACAAACTCTATAGACTTACCATGAGCAGTCAATATTATTAGAGTAATTTTATGATGAATCTTGTTTGAAGTATTTAGCGTTCGAAGATTTATCGTCAGCCGTGTACCGTTAACTGTATACCACCTTTAGCCTAATCAGTGAGCACATTTTTATAAGTTGTTTCAATTACAAGTCTTGAAAGTTCTTCATTGATGTAGTCAAAAAGCAAAAATCCCGTCTTACATTTTTTATTATCCTGTAAATAAGCTTTTAGCCGAGGATTTACATGGTTCGCCATAGGGTCTTTAATGGAAGGGAATTCAATATTTCCCATTGCTGTATCTATTGTTTTCATGTAAATACCACTAGCAAAATTGATAGTATATAAAGAATTACTTTCATTTGAAGAAGATTTCCCCAACATCTCAATTGTCCTATTATATTTATGGTTAGGAGATTCAGACGCACCACCAGAAGGTTGATATTCATCTTGTATTTGTAATGTTGTATTATTAGGTAGGTTTATTTTAAAATCTTTGTTATTATTGCTCCAACCTTCACTCAAGTTTATTCCAAGAGTTTTTACAGGCGTTAAACGATTAAAGAACATCAGTCTCTCATAATAATTATTCCATTCTTCTGTAAAGACCTGCTCTCCAAGCTTTCCCTCACGAGTTATTTCATTAATATATAAGTTATACTTATTAGCGTTAGATAATCTGGCTAAGTAAGTCTTTCCACCAAATTGAAATGGACATAATGTATGGTAATGGACCCAAAGTTTATCTTCTGTTTTGTCACCTAGCTTTCCTTCAGATAGTATTTCCTGAATCAAAAAAGCATTATTAGTTGTTGAATGTTGTATTAAAAAAGTTTTACCGCCTATCTTTACAGCGTATAATTGATTATAAAAAGTATCGCAATCTTTACTTGTCTTAATATTGCCAAGTTCCCCACCTTCAATTACTTCTTGAATGAAAAGTTTATTATTTTCTTGTGTAGTTTGTCTTGCTATATATGTTTTACCACCTACTTGTAAGGAACACATACTTTCGCAATAAGAACTCAAATCAGTATATTTATGCTTTGTACCAAGTTTTCCATTCGTTTCTACCTCTCGAATAAAAAAAGTATGATTTTCATCATTAGCTTGAGCAGCAATATAGGTTTTTCCTCCTACATCTAATGAACACATTGTCGGATAATAAACATCCAGGTTCTCCGCATAAGCCTCTTCTGGTGCAATATGCCCCGTTCTTTTGTCAATCGCTTGCGTAAAAAATCGCTTACTACTATTTTGTCCTGAAATATAGCATTTGTTATTTACCGTAACTAAGTTTAAATTATGATATTTATTATTCCAATTATAAGCAAATTCTTTATTTAACCTAAATTTATCTGTCAATCCTTGAATAAAAAGTCTTTCTTTGGAATTTGAATATCCTACGACCATTCCTAGGTCTTTAGAGGTATAATCCGTATATCTTTTTATCAAAATAATTTTTCCTCTAATACCAGTAGAAATAGTTGTAGGAAAGGTTTCAGGAAATTTCCAATAATTTTGGTCAAATTTGCTGTACAACAAAGGAGCTATGTCATCACCATCTTCTCTACCAAAACATATAAAAATAGTCTCTCTAGCATTACTTGTTAAAAAATTAATACATTCTTGCTGAATTTCTCTAAAATTTGTTTGCTGATCAACGCCTAATTCTATGTATCCTTTTGCCGCTGTCCCACTACCATGCCAAGCTTGCAATGTTTTGTTATTAATTTTCTTCAGTCTAACATCAAAAAACCTAACGCCAATTTCTAATTGTTGCTTAATATTCAAGTTTTGGCATTTAGCAGTATCAGATTTTAAATGATGATTGTGCAAACTAGGAGACTGATGTGTTCCTGGGATTGATAAGGTTGCTAAAGGCGTACCGTTGGGGATGATAGACATCCATTTTTTTAAGTCCACATTCATGATTTGTAATTTATCAGTTAAAATATAATAAATTGATTACTAAGGGCTTGCGTAAAAATAAACACTCCTTTTGATGCTGTCTTTTTGCCTTCATACATCGTTGCTAAAACAATCATTTAACCAGCATAATTAATAAAGGTTTATTTAGTAAATGAAATACATTTTTATATCAACAAAGCCTAGTGGAAACCATGGGGCTTTCGTTGACGGAATTTAAAATTGAATAACTATCCAATTATTATTTTTTAAAAAAAAATAAAGAAGTCGGTTAGTCGAATAGCATTTAACATGCTCGAATAGAGTTGATATCCAAAGAGATTAAGGCTAAGAACTTAATAAGTAGCTATAAACAAAAATAATAACCCTACAACTACTCACTAGGCGTTTCTGCTGGCCATTTAGTCCCTTCTTGACGAGCAATTCTATCTATCTTGGCATGCTGAAGGTGTTTTACATATCGGAAATCTGCATGACTCACATCTGCGCCTTCAAAATCACAGTCAGCAATATTGGTCCCGTCCCATTTGGTATGTTGTAAATTACAATTACTAAAATCAGTCTTATAGACATTTTTTCCAGAAAGATTCACCTTACTAAAATTGGCCTCTTTGCAGTTAACATGCCAGAAATGGTGGTCTAATTCAGCATCTGTTAGGTCGACACCTTCAAAATTCGCCCCTCGTGACTCCACACCCTTAAAAATAATTTTTGAGACGTTGGCCTCTTTAAAAATAGTACCGTTTAACTCCGAATGCTTAAAAGTAATATTTGGGATATCTGCGCCACTTAAGTCTTCATTATTTAAATCCACATTTTCGAAAGTACGTTGCCCTTGTACATAATGCTCTAATAAAGACATGGCAGTCATTTTTTTATTCATTTTTTATTTTTTAAAAAGTTGTAAATATTAGACGTTATTCGAAGTTTACTTTAGATAAAAAGTAATGATTTTCGAATCATGTCTATTGTAGATTAAAAAGGTAGTGTCACACCTGATGCCTGAATAGTTGACTCAAAGTGCCTATTATACTGCAACGGGTTAAGAATTAAACTTTTTGAAAAAAGTTGATTAATTATTAAATTATTGATTACTAACCAATTAGACTTGAATTCTGCATGATAATCAACTAATAATTAATCAATAAATCAACCTTTTACAGTATATACTAGGTAAGCATGATACCAATTTTTTTATTTGCTTTGCTTTGTTTTGTTTTTTTAGTATTCTTGAGAGAGATAAAATTTCTTATTATTCAAATAATCAAAACAAACATATAATCAATTAAATATATAAAAAACTATAAAATTCCACCATTGTTCTTTTTTTTCTAAAAAATAAATATTTATTCATTTGAAAATCAATTAATTAAACAATATTTTTGTTCCATTTAAAATGGTATTTACGTGAAAATATTTCAACTACTTTCTTGTTTATCCAAAAAAGAACTAGGATTAGTTCGAAAAGCAGTACTATCTCCCCTATTCAACGTCAACCAAAAAGTGGTGGAACTTTTTGGTCTTTTGCGACCGATGCACCCCAACTTTGATGCCTCTACCAAGACTAGACAAAAAATATTCAAAAAAATATTTCCTGGCCAACCTTATAATGATAACCAACTACGTCGGCTTTTTCACGAATTAACTAAAGTTATTGAGCAATGCCTATTGTATATTGACCAAGAAAACGATGCTTTTGAGCGACAAAAACGGCTAACCAATATTTACACCCAACGCAGCCTGTATGATTATTCCAAAAAAAATATCGCTGATTTATTGTCGCAACTGTCTCAAAATCTTATTCAAAGCCCAGAGCATAGTTGGCAGCAGGTAGACGTATTAGAAATGTTATAT
>CAYMSC010000113.1:12044-14365 GCA_964392805.1 uncultured Saprospiraceae bacterium | reverse complement strand
CTTAAATTAACTTGGTTTGATAATTTTCATCTGGAAGTCTCAATATAAATACTATTTGAGGAGAAAAACAATGTTTTGAGGATTACTTTTGTTTATTTACTAATTATTTAAATATCAAATTATGAAAAAACAAATTAGTCAATTAGAATGGAAGGTTGCTGAAAAAATGAGTGACTTATCGAAAAAAGATGCTCAATTATTAGTCTTAGCAAAGACCAGTTTAAACAATGCTTATGCACCTTATTCCAAATTTCAAGTGGGCGCAGCTATTTTGTTGAAAAATGGAAAAATGATAGGTGGTAGTAATCAGGAAAATGCAGCCTATCCGATGTGCCTTTGTGCAGAGCGGGTGGCTTTGGCTACGGCGACCTCTCAATACCCCAAGATGATAATTAAAACAATGGCGATTACAGTTAAAGCACCGAATCAAATAGTGCGGCAACCCGCTATGCCTTGTGGTGCTTGTCGACAGACTTTGTGTGAGCTAGAATTTCAACAAAAAAAAGATATTAAATTAATTGTAAGAGGTGAAGAAGGCGACATTTATATCTTTAAATCAGCGAAAGACATCCTTCCTTTTTCTTTTGACGCAAGTTTTCTTTAAAAAAAATGAACTTCGTAGTTGCTATTCTCGTTACTATTTTGCAAAATTAGCGTCATAAAAAAGAATAATTTATATAAGATACTCATCATAATTTCTGTTTTATTGTATAAATTGCCAAACAGCACTATAAATATTGATTAATATTGAAAATAATTACTTCCCAAATTCTTATTACCCGTATATTTGCAAATTCATTTTATCATATGATTTAATTGAAAATTATTCACTAATTATAAAAAGACATAATTGGTGAAAGCTTGCTTAGTACAGCTTAGTTGCTTCATTTTAAATCCTACAAAAAATTCATTAATAATTTATGTTAGAAGGTACAGTTAAATGGTTTAGTCTGGAAAAAGGTTATGGATTCATCAAACGTAAAGGTGGCGGAAAAGATGTATTTGTCCATATCAACGAAGTATTAGATTCAGGCTACAAAACACTTTATGAAAAAGAAGAAGTGGAATTTGAAATTGTAGAAAATGATAGAGGTCAGATTTGTGCGACCAATATTACTGCATTTGAATATGTAGATGAATAATCATTTGGTTTTTACAACCATTAATGACAAAACTACACTTGAGTTTTTAAGAAATAATCTAAAGGAGTAGCTAGCAATAGTGACCAGTTTGATTTTAAGCTTATTTCTTCTTTCCCATTCGGTCTAAAAATAACCCTTTTTGGATAAAGACACCCGTGTTTATTTAGCCACTTCTTTTGTAATGATACTATAAGAAGGGGCTTTCCTTGTTTATATTTCTCCAAATTTAAGAATGCTTTTTTTACCGTTTCTTATTTGACAATTTTTATGGATTAACATCTGATTAACAAAAATTCAAACTTCATAAACGGTTCTACGTACTCATTGGTATTACCTTTGTAATAAAGAATACAAAAACAGTGTTTTATTTCTATTAATTATCGAAATAAAAAATGTTATTTTTGCAATCTTTTGAAAATTTAGATGTTCCTCTTTTTTTAGTTGAGCATTCAATATTTTATAATCACACAAATTTAAGTTAAAATGAAATTAAGAATTGCATTTTTAAGCCTTATGGCTGCTTGTTTTTTCATGGTATCTTGTGGTGGCGGTGACGCTTCAGTAAGAGACGAAGCTCGTCAAGCTGTTACACCAGCTGCTGCACCAACTGCAGCTACACCAGCGGCTCCTACTGCTACACCAGCGACTCCTGCAGCACCTGCTGCACCAGCGGGTCCTACTACTACTATGTCTTTTGACAATTTAGAGTATGATTACGGTACCGTAACTGCTGGAGAAAAAGTTCAGTATGCCTACAAATTTAAGAATACTGGTTCTGAGCCATTAATCATCAGTAACGCTAAAGGTAGCTGTGGATGTACGGTTCCTGAATGGCCAAAAGAGCCTATCGCTCCAGGTGAGTCTAGCGAAATCTTAGTTCAGTTTGATTCTAGTAATAAGTCTGGTAACCAATCTAAGCGAGTAACGCTTACTTCTAACACAAATCCAGCTCAGACATTCTTGACGATCAAAGGTATCGTAAACAAGCCAGAAGCAGCTCAATAGTTATTGATTGCTACAATTATTTGCTTAACTATAGTCGCCGAGTAAATAATTTCAGAAATATAAAAAAGACCGTTTCCATTTAATTGGGAACGGTCTTTTTTGTTGTAAGTAATAGTTGCGAGCTGCGGATTTCGACAATTTTTGACATTTTACTTTATAGCTAATTGTTTGATT
>CAYMSC010000113.1:0-11944 GCA_964392805.1 uncultured Saprospiraceae bacterium | reverse complement strand
TTTTAGTAAGTTTTTGCAATTAGAAGTTTACTTGTTTAGTCAATTATGCTAAAATTCAGAGATATTGGCTGACCTTAAAACCTCAAAAAACTACCGAATCCTAAAAAGAACTAGTGTTATTCTAAATGATAACCCAACATTTTTTAGTTATTTCGCATCTTTAACCTTGAGTTCTAAAATTTAGATGACCCATATGCAACTAATAGATACGCATACACACTTGTATGTAAAACAGTTTGAAAAGGATAGAGCAGAAGTTATTGCAAAGGCAAAACAAGCAGGTGTCCAAACTTTTTATTTACCAGCCATTGATAGTGAAACGCATGAAGCAATGCTGGAATTAGAAGCTGCTTATCCTGAGGATTGTTTTGCAATGATGGGCTTACATCCTTGTTCCATAAAAGCCAATTTTGAAGAAGAATTGGCAATCGTTGAAAAGTGGTTACAGAAAAGACCATTCTGTGCCGTTGGAGAAATTGGGATTGATTTACATTGGGATACTACTTTTTTTGAACAACAAAAAGAAGCTTTTGTAAGACAAATCAATTGGGCAAAAGATTTGGATATTCCAATCGTGATACATTCTCGAAAATCTACATGGGAAGTGATTGATATTTTGAAGGCAGAGAAGAGTGATAAACTAAGAGGCATATTTCATTGTTTTGGCGGGTCTGTTGAAGAAGCTAAAGCAATCATTGATTGTGGTTTTTACTTAGGAATTGGTGGAGTTTTGACTTTTAAGAAGGCAGGCTTGGATAAAACAATGGAGCATATTGATTTAGCACATGTTGTTTTAGAAACAGATTCCCCTTATTTAGCACCTACGCCTTTTCGTGGAAAACGAAATCAAAGTGCTTATGTTGAACTAATTGCAAAAAGATTGGCAGAGATAAAAGGAGTGAGTTTGGAAGAGATTGCAAGTGTCACAAGCGAGAATGCCAAAAAAATATTTGTAAATACCCCAAAAAATACACTTTTATTTGGTAAGACTAGGTGATTTAATTCAGAATTGCTACTTTAGTGCCGATTTTGAAAAATACTGGTGTCATTTTGATACTAAAAATCATTATCACTCATAATAAGTAATGTTCTATTATTTAAACTAAATAATGAAGTTTTATTAAATTATTTTGTTTTATAATTTTATTTTGCAATATTTACGCCCTAGAAAAATAGTATTCATTCTTTTTATATTTATGTAGCTAACCACATATTGTTAAAAGTTTGTTTTTCTAGGTATTAAAAACGAAAAGCCACAAAATAAGTCAACGGAGAGGTGTCCGAGTGGCTTAAGGAGCACGCTTGGAAAGCGTGTGTGCGCCAAAAGTGTACCGAGGGTTCGAATCCCTCTCTCTCCGCAAATAAAATAGGTATCTATTTTAATGTGGTATAAAAGCTGAAATGTCAGCATAAAGAAAGTGTTGATCAAGAAAAAACTTGTCTTCCTTTCTCTTCAAACTGAAAATCAAGAGATAATAGAAAGGTTATAATCGTATAGTTGTTTTGTAATGAATGTGTGGCATCTTAAAATGTAAGAAGCTAGTAACGTGATTTTATTTTACATTTACATCTTACATTTTGAATTTTACATTTCACCTTCCTTATTCATCCTCTTTTTTTTGAATAATCAATTCATTAACAAAATTCACTTTAAACTTTAGCAAAATCTTATTGACTATGCGAAAATTTATTGCTCTTCTGCTAGTATTTGGTCTGTTTACAATTGATGCGATGGCACAAGCAGAACCATCCGGTTTTCAAATCCTTAAAGAAAAATTTATTGAGGGAGACTGGAGATTTATGAGTTTAGTATTAGTTTGTTTAATCTTAGGATTAGCATTCTGTATTGAACGTATTATTACATTAAACGTAGCTACTACTAACACAGATGCGTTATTAGCTCGTATTGATGAAAACCTTCAGGAAGGAAATATAGAAGGTGCTAAGGAGGTTTGTAAATCAACTCCTGGTCCAACTGCAAGTATCCTTTATGAAGGCCTTAAGAACGCTGGCGATGGCCCAGAAGCTGTTGAAAAAGCAGTTGTTTCTTATGGTAGTGTTCAAATGGGACTTTTAGAAAAAGGCCTAGTATGGATTGCCTTATTTATTGCCATTGCTCCGATGCTTGGTTTCATGGGTACGGTAATTGGTATGATTCAGGCATTCGACCGTATTCAAGCGGTAGGTGATTTATCTCCTTCTGTTGTTGCTGGTGGTATTAAAGTAGCCTTATTGACAACCGTATTTGGTTTGATTGTTGCGATTATTCTTCAGATTTTTTACAATTACATCGTATCTAAAGTTGATAGTATTGTAGGAAAAATGGAGGAGTCTTCTATTGCTTTAGTAGAAGTTATGGATAATAATAATGTATTCAAGTAGTAGATATTCCGTTTTGACGGTTATCTATTTAAAAATCCTACTAGATTTTTACTACTAGACTATTGGTCTGCTTTATACTTAGGTATGAGCAAACCCTTTTATATTCCTTTTTAGGGATGTAAACATTATTTAATAATCAACTTAAAAGATTAATCATGTATAATTTTCTAGCTAAAAATGGTCAGCTAGTTGCGTTTGCCGTTGGTATCTTAATTACTGCTGGTTTCTTAGCTGGTGTATTAGGAGGTATCGAAGACTTTACGGCGACTGCTGAAGACCAAAGAAATCAGTCCAATATTTTTAATTTTGGATTATATGCGGTTATAGGTTTGACTGTAATTGGCTTTTTGATTGCCTTATTTTTTGGTTTATTCCAAACGTTATCTAATCCTAAAGGTGCTGTAAAAGGTATTGCTGGATTGGTACTAATTGCAGTTTTGTTCTTTGCTGGACAAGCTCTAGCTGGTGCAGATTCTCCAGGAGTGACAGATGCTTTGGCTGAATTTGAAGTAACCGAAGGACAAAGTGCTATTATTGATGGTTCTATTATTGGTGGAATTATTCTTGCTGGCTTAACGCTTTTAGCGTTTGTTGGTGGCGAAATAGCAAGCTTTATTAGAAGTGCAAGAAGTTAATTAATTCTTCTAGGTTTAATAATTTAAAAATTAATAGACATGGCAAAGAAAAGTGTAAAAGATAGAGTTTCCAACGAAATCAATGCTGGTTCTATGGCGGATATTGCTTTCTTGTTGCTTATCTTCTTCTTAGTAACCACTACCATTGACGTAGACAAGGGGGTACTTGTAAAGTTACCACCATGGTCTGATGAAGAGCCAGATATTACTAAATTGAATAAACGTAATGTATTTTCAGTTTTGGTAAATGCTCAAAATCAATTATTGGTAAGAGGAGAACCTACGCAGGTAGCTGATTTAAAAGAGCGAACTAAGGAGTTTATTGCGAATCCTTCCAGAAGAGAAGATTTGTCTGAATCTCCAAAGAAAGCGATTATTTCTCTTAAAAATGACCGAGGTACTAAATATGGTACTTATTTGGAAGTTTATAACGAGGTAAAAGCTGCTTATTCTGAATTGTGGAATGAAGAATGTCAACGTAAGTATAGTCAAGACTATAGTGATGACCTTCCATTAGCCATCAGAAAAGAAATTAGATCTAAGTTCCCCTTAGTTATTTCTGAAGCAGAACCAACTAGTTTTGGTGAAGAATAGAAGTTTTGTCGAAAAACTACCTTTATTTATTCACTGAGAAAAAATTGTAAATTATGTCAAAATTTTCTAACAAAGGGGGTAAAGAACCACCAAAGGTGTCAACAGCATCCTTACCAGATATTGTTTTCATGCTTTTGTTTTTCTTTATGGTAACCACCGTATTAAGAGATGCAGAGAAGAAGGTAGCCGTAAATCTACCTAAGGCAACAGAGCTAACGAAGCTTGAGCAAAAGTCATTGGTGCATTATTTATATGTTGGACGACCTACAAAGAAATATCAATCCTTATATGGAACTAGACCAAGCTTACAGCTTGGAGATAAAATCGCAAGTATAGAAGATATTCCGATTTTTATCGAACAGCATAAAATTAAAGTTAACGAATCTCAACATGGTCGGATTACTTCTTCTCTAAGAGTAGACGGTGATGTGACAATGGGAATTGTGCAGGATATTAAAACGAAACTGCGTAAGTCTAATCAACTGAGGGTTAACTATTCGGCTAAGCCGAAACAAGAATAAATCAAGTTTCTTGATTTTAAAAGGGATAAGCACTTTTGGGCTTATCCCTTTTTGTTTTTTGCAAGCTATGATTGCAGATATTGTCAATGATAGTGCTATTCCAATTGCGCCCCTAGAGGATAGCCCAGAGATTTAGGCAGATTAAGTGGATTAGGAATAGCTTTCACTGTACTTAGATGTTTCTTGTTGAGATTGAGGTTGAAGTTGAGATTGAGGTTGAATTTTTAAAGTTGAGTTTAAAAAAAGCTTGAATCCTTAGAAGAAAAAACTTATCTTTGCACTCGCTTTTGAAAAAATACTAATAAATAAATCAATAGTCATGAAAAAAGATATCCATCCTAAAGAATATAGAACCGTTGTGTTCAAAGACTTTTCTGCTGATTATGCATTTTTAGCAAAATCTTGTGCAAATACAAAAGATACGATTACTTGGGAAGATGGTAATGAATATCCATTAGTGAAGTTAGAAATCTCTGCTGCTTCTCATCCTTTCTTTACAGGTAAGATGATGTTTGTCGATACAGCAGGTAGAATTGATAAATTCAATAAGAAATTTGCTAAGTTTGCTAAGAAAGATAAGTAAACTATAAACCATTTGGTTGTAGGAAAACGCCTCAGTTGAAAAAGCTGGGGCGTTTTTTGTTTATAAAGAACACCGAAATAATTAATGGAGCAGTTTTAAAATGATGATTTTTTGTATGATTTGAAAAATTATAGAAAAAATCGTCAATTTAAAACTTTAAGTGTTCAATTAATTATTTCGTTACTATTAATAGTAAACTAAATTTACTTTTTTTTCGTATTTATTTAAGTGTAACATTTTTTCAACTTTTATAGCACTTATACAATTCCTTCATGAAGAACATTATTTTATTCGATAATGAAGCTAGAGCATTATTATTGCCATTGACCTTTACTCGACCTGTTTGTGAATTAAGGCTTGGTACTTTGACCATTAAAGAGAAATGGGAAAAGAGTTTGAATGGAAAAGCCTCTTACTTAACATTGGATTATCTAGCGGAGAAGTTTCCAACACATATTGAGGAAGAGAATTTTGTGATAGATGGGAGTGTTATTCCTACTCCTGAGTTGACAAAATTGGTAAATCAATTGGATTTGAATGAAGCATTGATGGATGGAGATGATTTTATAGCCGCTAAAGTTACTAAAACTCAAATCCATCATTTGATGAATAATGAAGAGATAGATGCCTTGGAAGGTATTGATATAGAAGGAACTCCTTTTTTGCAGGTACGCCATACATGGGATTTATTTCGCTATAATAAAACCGCCTTGCAACTAGATTTTGTTGCGTTGACAAAAAATAGAAAGTCTGCTCCCATAAGTGCAACCAATACGCTTATTAATAAACATCAAATCTTTCTAGAACCCGGTGCAAAAGTGGAATGTAGTGTGCTGAATGCTACTGACGGCCCTATTTATATAGGCAAAGATGCAGAAATAATGGAAGGATGTTTGATTAGAGGTGGTTTTTCCTTGGGTACTTCTGCTACGCTTAAAATGGGGACTAAAATTTATGGACCAACGACTATTGGACCTCATTCTAAATTTGGTGGAGAGATTAAGAATTCTATTGTCATAGGCTATTCCAATAAGGCTCATGATGGGTATTTAGGAAATTCGATTATAGGAGAATGGTGCAACTTAGGTGCGAATACTAATAATTCCAATATGAAAAATAATTACTCTCCAGTAAAAATTTGGAATTATATGGAGAACGGGTACCTCAATTCTGGAGAACAATTTTGTGGCTTGGTTATGGGCGACCATACCAAATGTGGTATTAATACCATGTTGAATACAGGGACAGTGATTGGTGTTTTTGCCAATGTATTTGGCGCTGGTTTTCCAGCTAAATTCATTCCTTCTTTTTCATGGGGTGGGGTGGACAGCTCGACTACCTACCAATTAGATAAAGCATTAAAAGTTGCAGAGAAAGTTTATAAGCGAAGAAATAAATCTTTTGATGCGGTTGAAAGTAATATAATTAAGGCTATCTTTGAACTAACGACTAAATATCGGAATTGGGAGGAGCAGCAAGAATCGTTTTCCAATGCGCCTCCTGTGTCTTTTTCGAATAGCTAAATAAGAGGTATTTGTTGGTAAGCTCTCAATGAATAACTGGTAACACAAACTTTAGTTTGTTCGGGATACAGGTCTTCAGACCTGTCTAAAAAAGTTAAAAAACATTTGCTAGCCTAAAGGCCAGGAGACCAGCAGATAGCGATTTCCAGCCTGGAGACTGAAAATATCGGTGTTCGATGGTTCAAATCTCCAGATTTGACCTGCATAACTACTAATAACCTTCAATAATTTGACCGTTTCGACTTGGAAAAAATACCTGAGCTACCTTTACGAATTTCATATAGAAAGCGCACCTAGTGAAATAAACCCTCATTTATACGTCAGCCTCAGTCGTGGCCGGTATCAATTGTCTACCGCTAACGCCATTTATTCTTTCGCAGATTTATACGATAATTTTACCCTTACTTTCCAAAAAATTCACTTGCCTGACACGGTTCAAGATGTATTGATATTAGGTTTTGGATTGGGCAGTATTCCTTATATGTTGGAAAAGAAATTTGATAAAAATTATCAATATACCGCCGTAGAGATTGACGAAAATGTACTCTACTTAGCCAATAAATATACCCTACCCGAATTAACCTCTGCTATTACAATGATGCCCGCCGATGCTTTTGCTTTTGTGCATTATTGCCACGATACCTTCGATTTAATCTGCATGGATGTTTTTTTAGATGATATAGTGCCAGAAAACTTTGAAAGTCAACAATATTTAGAACAACTAGCCACTTTACTCAATCCTAAAGGTATTCTCTTATTTAATAAATTAGCGGCAACTAAGGCCGATAGAACACAAGCTGCACAGTTTGTTGAACTTTTTAAAAAGGTCTTCCCTAAAGGAGCGTATTTGGATGTGAATGGGAATTGGATGTTGATTAATGATGCGGCTTTTATAAAATAAGGAGTCTTTCTTTTGAAAATTGAAATTAAGTAGTACGAAGTTTTTCTTTTGACGCTGAAAGACGCTGTTTGAAGTTATGATTTGTTATGTTTTCTTTTCTCTGCTTGCGGAAAGTTATGTTTCTGCTCATTAATTGTTTAATTATCTTTGTCACCACTACTATATATTTTTTAGGCCCTAGAGTATACAGAGAAATACACTACTATACATTTTGTGGCGGACTTAAAAAATCTTTAAGACTTGGGAAGTCTAAATATTACTGCTGACTGATACACAGCTCAGAGAGCTATGTTACTGCCGACTGCCGACTGCAAACTGCCTACTACCTCAGTGAATAACGCGCCAATACTACTACATTATCCGTTTTCATATACCAATCATTATACACCAACTCTAACTGATTGACTTTGGTCGTGCCAAATGGAAAACCTTGGTATTGCTTGACAAAATCTACAAAACTATCCCTTGCCTGCAAAGGGGCCTTAAAGCGAAGCATCGTACAATGTGCTGCCTGCAAAACATAGCGTTTATCAATGGTATTTTCTAATGTGGATTGCTTAAAAGCAGCACGAATGCTGTTTCTAATTTGATTTAATGTCCCACTAGCATCATATCCTTTGGCAACGATACCGGTTGGAGAAAGGGTAATGCCTTTGAAATTTAAAGAGAAGGCTGATTGTCCCTGCAAGGCTTTAGAAAGGAGTTGTTTATAGTCCTCCAAATTGATTTGATGGAGCATGAAATTTGCCTGACAGGAGAAAATAGAAAGAGCCGTTATATGTAAATCTGTATCAGGATAAGCATATTGGAGCGGAGCGATAGCTTTCGTTTTTTCTAAAAAAGCGGACATTGCTAGACGGACGGGTCGCTCAAAACGAATGCGTAAAGTAATCCCTTTACGATTGTCAGTGGGGTTGTCAATATTCGAGTCAATATGGATATGCCCTTGTTTAATTTTTGGGAGATTGTCCGCCCACATTTGTTGATAAATTTGCTCCATCTTGCTAAGATACTGGAATAGTAGACATTTTTTATAATGGAAATGCTAAAAATAGGCTAGTTTTAGTAGGCTGTATATAGTATGTTAAAATTTATAATTTTAACAGGTATCATTTGTATATATCGTATGCTAGATATATATTTGAGATGAATCAAGTTAGGAAGCAAACTCTACTTAGGAGAGCAATCCAATCTAATCCAATCTCCTTTCTTGGTATTTTTTTAATTAAACACTAAAATATGATTCTAAACACGCAAATTCTATTTAGCTTTAGCTAAAAAATTTAAATGGTTAATTAAATTTCACTGAAGAAAAATTAATTATTTACCAATTTCATTTTTTTAGGGATTGAAAGACATTTATTATCATAATACCAAATATTATGGCTATGATATTGTAGTAATGTTTCTCCTAAGGATTAAAAATAGTCATTTTCTGTCTATTGTTACAGAAAACACAGTCACCTATTGCCTAACACATAACAATAAATATCCTAAACTGAACAAAAGAAATAATCAGTAATTGTAAAAAAAAGAGAGACCACGATTAACCATCGAAATGGTAAGAAGTCCCTCAATGTATCTTGGAAAATACGGGAACAAGATAGGTACTATTCTTTTATTTGTCAATAACTGATTGAGTTTGACTTCATTAGAAGTCGGTTATTATCTATTTTTTAACTTTTAAAACTTAATCTAACATGAAAAAGTTATTACTTAACCCTATTGGGAGTGGGCAAGAAGTAAATTTTCAGATTCCTGAAAATTTAGGCATAGAAAATATTACCATTCTGAATAGTAATGGTCAAATAGTGAAAAATATAAACGTCGAAAATAGATTTGATACCAAAGTTGAAATGAGTTCTCTTTCGGCTGGTATGTATTTTGTTCAATTTAAGGGTGATACAATAATTAAACCACAAAAAATTATTGTAAATAACCAATAAATCAAATAAGTGGCAGTCTCATAAGTCATTTTTTAAAAAAGTTCACCAAATAAAATTCTAAACCTTCCTTTTTACATGGGTTTTTCCCCCTTTGGAGGGGGTTAGGGGGAGGATTTCAATATTTTATTCGGTTTTAAAAATTCACTTTTACTTATGAGACAGCTTCTTCATATTATAATTATGGAAAATAAAAATATCCTTTTAACACTACTATTTTTATTTGCATTTTGCTCCTTCAATATAGCTCAGACAGTGAATATATCTGGTTTCATAAAAGATGCAGATACTAATATTCCACTTTCTAAAGCTACTGTTTTAGTGGTAACTACCCAAGAAGGAATAGTGTCAGACGAAGCAGGCAATTTTAGCTTACAACTACCCAAAAATGAGCAAGAGATTGAATTTTCGTACGTGGGCTACCAATCATTAAGGCTATCAGTACGATTGACGCAAGATACGAGCATCACTGTCTATTTAACACCTAGTGCAAAGCTGCAAACAGTCGAGGTCGTAGCGACCCAATCAACTAGACCAGAGGAAGTAACTGCTTTGAGTACGGTAAAACTATCTGCTAAAGAAATTAACCAAGTACCTACTTTTTTTGGGGAAGAAGATGTCTTAAAAGTATTGCAATTATTACCGGGCGTACAAAGTGGGGCAGAAGGACAGAGTGGCCTACACGTCAGAGGTGGTTCACCTGACCAAAACCTGATTTTATTGGATGGCATTCCCATTTATAACCCCTCTCATTTATTTGGATTCTTTTCGGCATTTAATGGCGATGTGGTAAAAGATGTTTCTTTAATAACAGGAGGATTTCCAGCGCAATATGCGGGACGTTTATCTTCGATTGTGGATATTCGTACCCATAAAGGGGATTTGGAAAAATGGCATGCTTCGGCATCTGTGGGTTTAGTCAGTGGGAAATTAATGGTACAAGGGCCTATCATCAAAAATAAAACAAGTATTTTTTTAGCAGCTCGCCGTTCTTTAATAGATGTTTGGCAGCAAGATTTATTGACCCAAAACTATCAAAGCCGTTCTTTTATTAGTAATACTATCGCTGATTATGTTTTTACCGATTATAATGCAACGGTTTTTCATCAGTTAACGGCAAAAGATGAATTAGTGCTTCGTGCTTTTCAAGGAAAGGATGATTATGCCCAACAAGAAGAATCAAGTGGAGAGAATAGAGCTCTTCGAAAAGAAGATTTAGGCACTTCATGGGAGAATTTTACCACTTCCATTGCTTGGAATCGAACTTGGCATCCACAAAAAAAGAGTCAGTTATTGCTTTATTTTAATGAGTATAACTATGGGCAAGAACGCTTAAATATTAGAGAAAGTCCAGAGCGTACCACCAGTAATTTTTTTAGTTATCGTGGCGGTATTAAAGATTTAGGCTTAAAATGGACAATGGATTATCAACTAACGGAGCAGCACCATCTAAAATTTGGCGGTCAATTAATCCAACATCAATTTTTTACAGGAGATTATGAAGTAGAGATAATGAATAGTGATAGTATTGGATTTGAGATTGACTCCACTTTCTTAACGCCTCCTTTAAAAGCATTTGAAGTTGGTCTTTTTGTGGAAGATGAATGGACGATAAGTCCTCGATTATCTATGCGAGCAGGCGTCCATTTAGCAGGGTATCAAGTAGAACAAAAGACTTATGTTTCTTTGCAACCACGCCTATCCCTTCGAGCCATTGGCAGAAAAGGTATTGCTTACAAGTTCTCTTTTGCAACAATGCAGCAGCACTTACATTTATTGACAACAGATAATGGTGGTTTTCCTGCGGATTTATGGTTACCTGCAACAGACCAAGTTCGACCACAAAAAGGATGGGTAACTGCGGCACAAGTGGCACGTACGTTTAATGAGTTAGAGTTAACCATAGAACCTTATTATCGAATCATTAAAAACCCTATTGCTTATGGAGAAGGAAATAGTATTTTAAATCCCGAAGATTGGCAAGACAAAGTAATAGCAGGACAGGGAAGAACGTATGGCACAGAGTTTTTGTTAAGAAAAAAAACAGGGAAATTAACAGGTTGGCTAGCTTATACACTTAGTTGGTCTAGGCGACAATTTGATACCTTGAATAATGGCAATTGGTATCCCTATACTTATGACCGTCGGCATAATTTATCGGTTGTAGCGAATTATCAACTAGGCAAACATTGGCGATTTTCGTCTAATTGGATCTATTATACAGGGCAGGCTTATACTGCCCCTACCCATTCATTTAGTTCCCCTCCAGCCATTTATTCTGCTGGAACTGTCAATATAGCTGGGGCATTATTTTTAAATGGCTTGAACAATTTTCGGTATAGCGATTACCACCGGTTAGATTTGTCCCTAGCTTTCTTATGGGGAAAACAAGCTGTAAAAAATAATCTTTCAATTGGAATCTATAATGCTTTTGACCGTAGAAATACTGCCTTTATAGACATTTTTGCCAATAATTATATGAGTATTGGAGGTGAAGAGAGAGTTGAAGTTTTTTTACAAGAAAATAGTTTATATGGTTTAATTCCATTTGCTAACCTAAAAATAGTTTTATAATGAATCGTTTTTTTCTAGTTACTGTTATAATCATCATTTTTTTAGGCTGTGAACAAAATCAATTTGTGGTAGTACCTGAATTACCTAATGTTCCATTTGTTTGGGCTTATTATGTTGAAAACTCAAAAAATACTTATGCACAAGTAGTAGCATATGACGATATTTATGGCGATAAACCTGTAACAATATATGAAAATCTGTTATTTGATGACCGTTACGATATTTGCCTTAAAAAGAATGATGTTTCATTTGCCTATTTTAATCACTTTATTTATGAAGATACGTTAA
>CAYMSC010000112.1:0-14508 GCA_964392805.1 uncultured Saprospiraceae bacterium | reverse complement strand
CTTCTCTTACAAAAACCATAACCGTATGCAAGGAATCACAGCCATTTGTACCAGAAAAGGTTCTACTTAATTGGTCTTCTGTCGTTATTAATTCGTCAAACACCATAATGGACTCGCCAGCACATATTGAAATTTCCTCCGTCGTTGCTTGCGCTTCTCTCACAAAAACAGTAACCGTATGCAAGGAATCACAGCCATTCGCACCAGAAAAGGTTCTGCTTAATTGGTCTTCTGTCGTTATTAATTCGTCAAACACCATAATGGACTCGCCAGCACATATTGAAATTTCCTCCGTCGTTGCTTGCGCTTCTCTCACAAAAACAGTAACCGTATGCAAGGAATCACAGCCATTCACACCAGAAAAGGTTTTGGAAAAAGTACCATCTGTATTGACCATTTCTCCAAACACATCCAATGCTTCTCCAGCACAAAGTTCATAGGTAGCAAAGCCACTAGTTTCAGGTAGTACCGTCACATTAGTTACGTGCATAGAATCACAACCATTCGCACTAGTATAGACACTTTCATAACGACCTGATTCATTTATTTCCCTGCCGTCAATTAAAAACTGTTCTGAAATACAAATAGAAACAGCAGATTCCGTTTCTTGACTAGCAATTATATTATAGGAGACGAATATCGTAGAATCACAACCTGATTGAGTTGTTAAAATTTCGGAATAATCACTTGGAATAGCACTAGCATCACCAAATAAATCTATCACCTCTTTATCACACATCGTTATTACATTAGCAGAAGAAATAGGGGCCATTACTTCCACTTCAACTATTACAACAGAATCACAACCAAGACTAGAAACAAACCCTCTTTCAAAGACGCCACTTTCGGAAACTTCTGTATCATTAAAAAGGGTAGTCCTTTCACCTGCACATAAAACAACTTTCTCTGTTTCTTCAGAAGTTTCTTTTACCAATAAATGGACTGTATGAATAGAATCACAACCAGTTGCTCCTATAAATGTCTGTGAAACCGTACCAGTTTCTGACATATCTGTTCCAAAAATTGACATAGATTCTCCAGCACAAATGGCAAAAGAAGCTTCCGTATAAGATACCTCCAAAACGGTCAAGTCTAATGTATGAATGGAATCACAACCATTTGAGCCTGTAAAATTAGCTTGATAAACACCAGTCGACGCATAAGTTTGTCCAAATTGTTGTAATACTTCCCCCTCACAAATCGCTCTTGTTTCAAAAGTATTATTTGGTTCAGGTTGAACAACAATATAGGTTTGAGTAGAATCACAACCATTCGAGCCAATATATTTTGCAGAATAAGTACCAGGGGCAGTGATGTTTTGAGCCAATAAATTTAGATTACTGCCAGGGCATAAAAGTCTTTCTTCTGAATTATTGACAGCACTCATTACCTCAATTGCCAGACTAGCTGTTGCAAAGCAAGTAGTAGTCGGACCTAGATTAACTGATAAGTTGCCACTTTCTAAGGGTGTCAATGAAACAGATTGACAAGTATCGCATAATAGGTCAAAATCACCTGACCATTGATAATTATTAAAAGTTGGTAGGGTTAAATCTACTGGTTCTCCTTCACATATAGTTCTCGAAATGCCTAAAGAAAAAGGCTCAGGAAAGTGATTTTCAATGGTCAAAGGTGTCGCTTTTGCTTGGCACCCATCACCAGTAATTGTTAAATCATATACACCAGCGTCTTTTGCATCGATTGGATTTTTAAAGACCGATGAATAATTATTAGGACCTGACCAACGATAACTCACTCGATTAGCATTCGTCGTTACTCTACTATTTAAAGGAAAACTTTCCGCTCGGCATAGCGTCGTTTCTGCCTCAATCTCGACCGCCAAATTCGTAATCAAAACTTCCGTAGTATCAGGAATAGAAGGGCAGCCAAATAAAAAAGCTTGGCCAATATATTGTCCAGATTGTAGGGCAGATTCAGGATTTTGTTCATTAGAAATATATCCATTAGGACCAATCCATTCATGCGTAATATTTTCGCTAGTAAAATTATCAACCCAAGGATAGCCCGTAAAAGAAGTCTCTAAAGCTAATTCAATTGCCTCGTTAGCACAATAAGGACCAGCATTGGTTACTTCTGATTTGATAAACCCTGGACATAAAGTAAAACAGTTAGAAAACATAGATTGTCGTCCATTATTTCTGGAAAGTACAACCATTTGTTGACCATATTTAAATTCTCTGTCAAATTGCCATGCTCCGTCCGCATTTGCTCGAGTGACCCCTAAATAAGTCATACCTTGGCAATCTTGGCTATTACAAGTTGCCGCATCAGTGATATATAATTCTACAAAGTCATTCGGTTCGGCTTGTCCAGAAAGAATAGTTAATTCTCCAAGACCAATCGAAGGAGTAGGATGCGGATTATCCTCAATAGATAATCCTAGTTCATTACAATAAAAACTGTTTTCGCTAACTCTTACAAAATTATTTCTATTAACTATTACTGCCTCCTCATTATAAGCAATTATATTCTTGGTATCAGGACTTCCTCCAATATCAATTCTTCCATGCAGATTGGCTATTTTTATGCCGCTTCTATTCCCCATGTTTTTTCTTCCAGAAATATCCGTACCTAAAACGTTTCCTTCTATGATACCTATTCCTTGATAGCTCATGTCAATTGCTGTCTCCTCACAATTCACAAAATAATTACCTTCTAAATCATCAATACTTCCTCCGATTGTTAGAGATGCACCTGTGGTTTCTTCCCACTCATTTTTAACGACAATACCATTTCTGTTACCAAATCCTTGGTCGAAGTTCCTATTAGTACCAACATAGTTTGCCTGAAAAACGAGCGTAGTTACGTTTTCTGCATTCAGGGCATAACCATTATTTAAAAAGATATTTCCTTGTTTTCTATTGCCTACTGTAATTGTTCTAAGTGTATCTAGTGAAGCATTTTTCACCAATACAGCACTTTCTGTAAAGTTTTGAATCTGAAGACCATATATACGGATATCAGTAGCCTGTATATCAAAACAATTTTCAATGGTCGTTTGACCATCTATTATCAGTCTACCAGCAGTAGGTAAGTTATCTGCCAATGTGTTACCATCAATAGTCATGTCAGCTTCAGTAATAGCAGGTAATGCTGACGCTAAGTTGATAACTTTGAGTCCAGCACCATTGAGTTCAAACCATAAAATACTTCTAATACCATCGGTATTCGAAGCGTTTATAGCCTCTCTCAGGCTGCAATGCGCATTGTCGCATTGCCCATCATCTACATCATCCGTCGTATTGACGCGGTAGATTTTTTGTGCGCTTATTCCCACTCCAAAGAGCAGAAAAAAAGCAAATGTTAAGAGAATTCTCATAATCGGAACGTATATTTGGGATAAATAAATTTACGTTGGATTATGTTCTAACTGGGATTAATTCCGTATCACTGACCCTAGTCAATAAGAAAATTTTGAGATAATTCTAGAAATTCCTTTCTTGTAATAAGATAAAATAAATCTTCTTTTTGGTTGCGTTAATTAACCATCTAAAGCACTTAAAATCAAATGTTTACACAATTAACAAATCAACCAAATGTAAATTTATATTTATCATTTTTCTCACTGAATTTTGGCAAATCTTTTCCAAGAATGAATATTTTTTTGGATATTATATTGTCAATCCATTCTTAGTAGTAAATAATACCTAGGTCATTTTTTAATTTTGAAAATAATGTTTCGACAATCAATCTATTTAGCAATTAAGCTAATATGGAAAATAGACCAATAGTCTTATAGTTTGGATATTGATTATGCAAATTAACTACTCGATGCAACATCGAAAATAGTATTCCAGGATAAGGATGGGGAAAGTAAAGAGACGAATATCAAATATTGTAATCAAAAAAGCTGAATATTATAAGTTGATAACTAGTGGGTAATTATCAATGAAATTACCTTATAAAACAGTTTGTCTTTTAGCTACAAATATTTTGATTTTCTCTAAAATCGATATAAAAGGTAGAATAAATCCGCCTCTTAAATCATTTTTACTTCTAGGCCTGTGTTTAAATATAAATCTGTGGGGAGCGATTACTAAAACAAAAAACATCACTCTTTACTTTAATTTGGGTAGTAATAGACGTTATTCTTGTTTATTTTAAGCAAAAGATTGAATTTGTGGTTAGTTAGCTTAGTTTGCTTACAACAAAAATAAGGGGTTTTAATTAAAAAGTAAAATTTTTCAAATACTATTTTTTCATATTTTTAAATCATTGTTAGTCTTGATACTTAAAAGCACTAATTTTCAAGTATTTATCAATTTACATTATTTAATATATGTAAAATAGCTTGCAAAAGTAATTTACTGTCCTATTTAAAAATGGTTACTAATTTCTTATTATTTTAAATAATCCTGTCAAATAATCTGATTGATTCCTTTCAAAATGATTTAAAATATCTAATTTGGCGTTCTGTGGAACTTTGAAAAAATAATACTAAGAAATGCAGATGACTAATTTGATTAAAATTAAATAAGGGTTAACTAAAGTTTATGTCAAAAATTAAAAAGCCAAGAGCACCAAAAGCCAAAAAAAATCCAAAAGAACTAAGTATTCATGGAGATACTAGAATTGATAATTATTATTGGCTTAATAACCGAGAAGACCAAAATGTCATCGATTACTTGAACAAAGAAAATACTTATCGGGAAACGCTGATGGCGCATACTGAAGATTTTCAAGCGTCTTTATTCAAAGAAATCGTTGGTCGTATTAAGCAAACGGACATGTCTGTCCCTTATAAAAAAGATGGTTATTATTACTTTACTCGCTATGAGGAAGGAAAAGAATATCCCATTCATGCAAGAAAAAAAGAGACCCTAACTGCTCCAGAAGAAATCATGCTCAATGTAAATGAGTTAGCTAAAGATTTTGATTATTATGCCGTTGGCGGAACGAGTGTTAGTACCAATAACGAAATTTTAGCCTTTGGAGAGGATACTGTAAGTCGGCGAATTTATACGCTTCGATTTAAAAATTTAAAAACGGGAGAATATTTACCGGACAAGATTGAAAATACGACGGGTTCTGCTGTTTGGGCCAATGATAATCAAACCGTCTTTTATACTCGTAAAGATGAAGCACTAAGACCTTATAAGATTTTTAAACATAAGTTGGGTACTGATGCTAGTGAAGATGTAGAGATTTATCATGAAAAAGATGAGACGTTTAGAACAGGTATTGGCAAAACCAAATCTAAAAAATACTTAGTCATTGTAGCTGCCATGACAATTTCTACAGAATATAGAATTTTAGAGGCAGACCAACCCGATAAAGCATTTAGAATTTTTCAAAAAAGAGCAGACAAACTCGAATATAGCATTGCTCACTTCGAGAATAAATTTTTTGTTCACACTAATTTAGATGCAAAGAATTTCCGATTAATGGAAACGGCTGAAAATGCCACCGAAAAAGCAAATTGGAAAGAAGTTATTCCCCATCGCTCGGATGTACTTTTGGAAGGCATGGATATCTTCAAAGATTATTTGGTATTGGCGGAAAGAATCAATGGTATATCTCAAATCAGAATCAAACCTTGGGTCGGAGCAGAACATTACATAGATTTTGGTCAAGAGGCGTTTATGGCGTATACTACCGCAAATTTTGAATTTGATACCAAAATATTAAGACTTGGTTTCACCTCCATGACTACGCCCAATTCGGTTTTTGACTATGACATGATTAGTAAAAAAATGACCTTATTAAAACAACAAGAGGTCATTGGTAATTTTGACAGTAAAAATTATAAATCTGAGCGTCAATTTGCCACCGCAAGAGATGGAGTTAAAGTCCCTATTTCTATTGTTTATAAAAAAGGCTTTCGCAGAAATGGCAAGTCCCCGCTCCTACTTTATGCTTATGGTTCATATGGACATTCGATGGAGCCCTATTTTAGTTCGGTTCGATTGAGTCTATTAGATAGAGGGTTTGCTTACGCCGTAGCACACATCAGAGGAGGCGAAGAAATGGGTCGTCATTGGTATGATAATGGAAAAATGCTCCATAAAAAGAATACTTTCAATGACTTTATTGATTGTGCCGAATTTTTATTAGACAAAAATTACACCCGCCGAAAGCGATTATTTGCGATGGGCGGAAGTGCTGGAGGACTTTTAATGGGTGCTATTATTAATCAGCGTCCAGAATTATGGAAAGGAGTCATTGCTGCCGTTCCATTTGTAGATGTGGTAACAACCATGCTCGATGAAAGTATTCCCTTAACAACGGGTGAATTTAATGAATGGGGAAATCCAAAGGAGAAAAAATATTATGACTACATCAAGTCTTATTCTCCTTATGATAATATAGAAAACAAAACTTATCCAAATCTTTTAGTAACGACTGGTTTACATGATTCTCAAGTACAATATTGGGAGCCTGCTAAATGGGTGGCAAAGCTGAGAGACATGAAAAAAGGTAGGAACTTATTGCTCCTTTATACAAATATGAAAACAGGACATGGTGGAGCTTCTGGTCGTTTTGAGCGATTTAAGGAGACGGCTATGGAGTATGCTTTTCTATTAGATTTAATGGGGATTACGGAATAAGATGCTAGAGCTAATTAGAGCGTCAAGTAAAAAATTGATAAATACCGTGTCCCTTCACTTATCCGTGGTAGAAATTAATCCCACGGATAAGTGAAGAGACACAGATATTAGGTAGGTTAATCATTTCAACAATTAGGGCAAACGAAAAGTCAAAATTGTAATGTGTAATTCATTGAAAAAACTAGGAGCGATGTTTGAAGATTGCATCTTCAAACCAATATTTCAAAAGTTTTCAACTTTTATCAGTCGTTTACATATTATAAAAACGACTTTTCGTTCGCCCTATTTCAACAATATCAATTATCCATTTTGTTCAATCAACAACTTAAGATGGCGCTGTTGCCACTTCAACCATTTTATCTTCTACTTGGTGTACTAATTCTTCAAACCGAGCTTCTCGCTTTGTCTCTCTTGATCTGTTAAATGGTAAATCTATATGTATTCTTTCTACAAACCTAGAAGGTGCTTTTTTCATAATATAAATATCATCCGCTAAATAAACCGCCTCTGAAATATCATGGGTAACAAAAACTATGGTAGGGTGAAATTGATGCCATAATTTTAATAATAAATCTTGCATTTGGATTCTTGTTCCAATATCTAATGCACCAAAAGGCTCGTCCATAACCAATATCTCAGGATTCGCCAAAAGGCTTCTTGCAATGGCAATTCTTTGTAATTGCCCACCTGATAAGGTTGGATATTGTGCATATTTATTTTCATGGCCGGCCAGACCAACCAATTCTATCATCTCCATTGCTTTTTCATCTCGTTCTGCTTTCAATAATCCCTTATATCGTAAAGCTAGACTAACATTGTCCAAGACCGTCATCCAAGGTAACGAAGAATATTGTTGAAAAACCATACTTACTCGATTGTCTTTACTCACTTCTTTTTCATGAATTTTCACTGTACCGCCTGTTGGCTTCTGTAAACCTGCAATGTATCTAAGAACGGTAGATTTACCACAACCTGATGGTCCCAGAATTACGGCAAATTGTCCTTGGGCGGGTTTGTCTTCAATCAAAAATTCTAAGTTCTCTAAAATCCACGTTTCTCCGCCATCGTAACTTTGTTTGATATTTCTTAGGTCGATTATATTTTTTAGTTCGGTATCTTTAAAATCTATCATATTTAAGTATTTTTCCGTTGTATTAGCGAAATTCATCTCAAGGCATCAAAGACGAGTTTCGTCATAAAAATTGGATTTCTGTTAGGAACAAATAATTGTGACCTATACCCTACTACTATGTTCACCAATTTTGAATTGGCGATGACATTGCCTTACTATACTTGCTCTTTATTCGCATTAAATAATTTAAATTCTCCATAAATCATCATCAATATTCCAGCAATGAGTGCAATTAACATCACTAGATTCATCGTACTTTCTAGTCCTGAAAATATCGAGATTAATAATAATGCCACTGAAACCAAAATAAGGATAACCATGATACCATATTGTGATTCTACGATACCTGCGACATGTGTTTTTCTATATTTATGTGGGAATAGTTTTTTATCAAAATAACCAAATAATTTATCTTGTAAAAAGCCAATTAAAATAATAACGATTAGAATAGCAAACACTTTTTCCATCTGCCCTTGTCGAGCTTTTATATAAGCCAAAGACCCAATACCACCCTGTCTATTCAATAATTCTGCGATAATAATATAAGTCCACGAAATAGCTGTTATCACTCGAATATCATCCATCAATCGAGACATTACAGAAGGAATGTAAACCGTTTTAATCGTTTGCCAATCTGTCGCGCCTAAAGTAAATACCGTCTTTAAATAAACAGCTTTTACCTCATCTATTCGCTGTACGACTACTGGCAATAAGAAAATAATGATACCAAAAGCTAAAAAGGCAATTTTCATCCCATCATCTATTCCAAACCAGGCAGTAAATAAACCGACCAATGCTGTTAAAGGTAAAAATCTTAGCGCATCTACTTGTCCAGAAAATAATCCTCTAAAAAGGGGGATCAATCCAATAATAAATCCAAAAAACAAGGAAATTAATATCGCCCAAAAATACCCTCTGACATTTAACCAAATCGATTGCCATGTATTGGACCACAATTCATCATCATTAATTAATGAAGGAAAGGCCCTTACAACGTGATGTGGAGGCGGAATAGAAGGATAAATTTTTTCAAATTCCGTAGCATTAGCAAAAGCAATCGAATCCGCAGTAATTAAGGAATCTCTTAAAGCCACCGTTGCTTGACTTGTATCTAAGGAAGAAGGTAAATTGGTATTGTAGCCTTCTATTATAGGTTTTTGGACAGATTTCATTTCTGCCAATACCCACCAAAAAAGAATGAGCAAGACAAACCCAATCAATCCTAAAGTTAATTTCTGGCCTTGTGATAATTGTCCTCTTAACTCAAATAGATTCATAAATGGTTTAAATTTTATAAAAGTCAGTTTAAGGAAAAGTAAAACTATAATAAATCATTTTCATCACCCTCAATTTCCAAAGGTAAATAAAAATTATATAATAGCAGGAAGTCTGTTTTTTAAAAAAAGAAAACCATTTTTACTACCTTGCTCGCTCAAAACGGAAATTAACCAATAATTCTGTATTATTATGTACTCGTTTTCAAAATCAGTTTTGGGATTTTTGTTATTGCTTTTCTTTATAAAAAAAAACAACTAATGAATCTTTTATTAAGCTTAATCATTGCCCTTATTATCGTCTTGCATATCTATTTTATCTGGTTGGAAATGTTCGCTTGGACGACTCATGGTAAAAAGGCATTTAAAGGACTTCCTGCTGATATGTTTGAAAAAACAAAAGCGATGGCAGCCAACCAAGGATTGTATAATGGTTTTTTAGTCGCAGGACTGATTTGGTCTTTTTTAATAGAAGATATTCAATGGAGCGAAAATATAGCTATCTTCTTTTTAGGCTGTATTGCAGTAGCAGGAATATATGGTGCGATGACTGTTCAAAAAAGTATTTTTTACATTCAGGGACTTCCTGCCATCATTGCGATTGTATTATTACTGACTAATTAATAATTTTGGTTCTCTGACAAATCCCGTGAAAGAGTCGATTTAATTCCAATTTTTTTCTCTCTCTTCGGTCAGAAAAAAGATTAAAATCAAATCGACCACGAAATTTGTCAGAGAACGATAATTTTTTGAAAATAAATTTTAAATTATATTTTTTAAAATACTATAAATTTCTATTTATTAGTAAGTTAGGGATTTTTTGTGGCATTTTTTAAAAAAATCTAAAGATTAATTTACTTAAAATAAAATCCGTAAATAGCTATAAATCAATACACTTGGCATCCTATTTGCCATATATATAAAGAAACAGGTATCTATCAATTTATATTTTTTTTAATATTTATTGAAAATTAATTTGCATAATTGAAAATGATTCCTATCTTTGCAGTATAACAAAATTGAAATAAGAAATTTGTTTTTTATAAGACCAATAAATCCCACATTTTTTGGTCAATTGAAATAAGGTTATGTTTTCTATTCCCACAACTAAGAAATCCCACATCTCTTAGTTTTAGAAAAATCTTAATTCAAAAACTATCTTTTCCCACTCGCATCCTTTAATTGTTAGTTACATTTGTAGCTATCCCTTTTTGTAACAGTTATCCTAAATTTTAACATTTTAATCAAGTCCCCTTGTGATTCTTTCGCAACTTCAACTTTAACCGTTGATTCGGAGATTTTTTCAAAAAAATGCTAAAAATTTAGTAATGAAGATTTTTTTTACAACCGTACTTATTGCTTTTACTACTTTGCTTTCTGCTCAAGTGACCTTCGAGCCTGCTACCTCTCTTATGGATGACAACGCAGTGGCTTCTACGAACGAAAATTTTTACGCAGCAGACGAAGCAGTTATCTTTAGCAACGAATTTAACTTAGACTTTACTGCAGGTGAATACTACGGAGACATTGTTATCAGCTATGACTTAAATACTGATGCAAATGTAATCTTAGAAGTTCAAAAAGCTGGCTCTAATGCAGTTGCTTTAATCAACGAAGCACAAGCAACAGGAGCTCAAAAAGTTCTTTGGGACGAAAACATTGATTCTGGTAAATATACTATCAGATTAATTGTTGGACAAAAAGTACAAACTAAAACAGTTAACCTTTCTTACTAAAAAATTCTTTATTAGCAACTAACTTCTTATTAGCAATCACTTATCAAATCATAATACGGAATTATAAAAATATAGAGCACAATCATTCAAAACAAACTCTATAGTCACTAAACCAACTTTAAAAGTCAACGTAAAGAACTAATAAATTTTCCAGTTAGTTCTATTTACCAACACACTATGATACCTATTTTTTACACGCACACTTAGAACACCTTTTAAAAAAAAGTAAAAGCACTTCTTCCTAATTTGGAAGAGGTGCTTTTTGCTTTATACTAGCTTTCCCAAAAATCATAAATCTAGACAATGATTTAAAGTAATATTGTAACTATTCAGAACCGAGAGCAGAGAATAGTCACTTAATATTTATACTAAAAAACGGGATAAAAAACCGAAAATGGACGGTAATTATATTTAGGACAAAAAATCATAAATCCGTGTAATTTTTACGAGATAGATTTATGATGTATGATTTATGAACTATGATTTTCCCCCTCCTGCACCTCTATACCTTCAAACCTCTATAAATTATCCGCTAATATCTCAAAAGATTGTTTTTCATAGCCCTTAGGCACTTTTCCTATCTCTGATGAATTAGAAGGCCCCGTAGGGTCACAGATATAGAATTTTTTTCCTTTGTATCGAATAGAAGGTCCAATAGGTTCTTCCAAAGCAACGGCTACGGTTAAATGGTCTGGAAAAGCAACCAATATCATAGGTAATCCTAAAAGTTCATCTACTAAGCCATAAAAAAGTGCGGAACGGTCTTCACAGTCTGAATAAGGATAAAAGAAAACCTCATCTCTAATCATTGGTTTACTTTTACCAAAATAAGATTCATCTTCTCGATATTTAAATGCGGACCTAGTGAAAGTCGTTAATATTTCTAATGTTTCTTTAGTTGATTTCCCTGTAATGATTGCTTGAATTTGAGGTAACAATGATTTTTTCAAAGTACCAGAAAATGGGGTTTCAATATAGTCTGTCTCCCCTATTACTGGGTATTTTTTCATTACTTCTACTAAGGTTTTGTCACATTGAATCGCTATTTCATAAGAGGTTTCTTCCCAGTCGAATTTAAATTTCTTTTGTATTTTATCTGCTTTTAAATAGGGTAAATCCGCCAAAGAAAAAGTAAAATCTTTCCCATTAGGTGCAGGTAAGAAATTGAGTAAGTAAACAGCTTTATTTTTAGATTTTCTTTTGTATTGCATTTCTGTTAGTCCCACAAATCTATTCCCTCCATCCTCAATTAAAGGTGTTTCGTAAATATCATCAATAGACCGAACATAAATAAATACTTCATTTTTTAAGAAAGCAAGTCTCGTATCATAGCCCAATTTTGACAATAAGAACCAATTGGCTAATACTTTTTCTTTCCTTGTGTTATTAATATAAACTTCTTCAATTATTTTCTGAGTCAATTCATAAACTAACCAATCATTTAATCTCAATTTCGATTGATATTTTGTTATAGAAGCTAATAGTGGCTCATAATTGGTATCTTCTAATTGCTCATAAAAATTAACGATGGACGTTTCTTCTAACTTTTTGGTGAACTCTTGCTTAATATCTAGCGGATATTGGATATTTAAAACTTCAGAATAGAATGGAATAGTAAGCGTCTCTATAGGAGCAACCATCTTAGGTGAGCTAAAAGCATAATTGAAGGTAAGTACAAAAGAAAGCGCCAAAAACTTTATGTAAGTCTGCATGTGTATTTTTTTGTTTATCATAAAAAGTGATACTACTATCAAAACGATTTTTGAAAACAAATATTCCCGAAAATTAAAAAGAATTTCTAAAGATAGTGTTAAAAATAGCTGGTTGCTTATAGTGATACAAAAAAGCAATTTCTTCCATTTGAGAGGGTACTACTTAGGGAAATGTAAAATTTAAAAGCACAAATCTAAAATGTAAAAGTACTCGTAAGCAGTAACTTATAGATTCTACAATGTAAACTTATTTTTTAGCAATTCCTTATCATTAAAATCGGATTAACTTGCGCTAATATCTAAACAACCAGCAAACCACTTAGTACTAAGAAAGTGGATTTTTATGGGGGAAAAAGGGGTAAGATTAAAATTTCAATTGGGTTAAGGTCACAGATTGTGCCTTTTTGAAGATATTGTACTATACCATGGAACAAAGATAAAAAAATAAAACGCTTCTTCAAGGAAAATTCTATTTTTTTATTGAGTAGGTTATTATTTTATAACAAATTCTATATTAGCTAATAAAATATTACAATTCTTATAATTTGTTTTTTCTAATAAAATGTTAAAGAAAAATTATTTTCTGAATTATAAAATTTTGACTTTTTTATTTTCAAAATAAAAGGCATTTATCTATGTCATAAATATCAAAATATTAAAATTGTTTAAGCATCTCAAGAAATTTTGAGAATTATATACTTTATTTGTACGGATTAAAAAATAAATTGAGCATTTAGAGTTACAATTGGTTCTTTTTTAATCGTTTCTTTGTGGTATGCATATAAATAAAACCCTTCTTCAAATCATTTTAAATAGCTTCATCAGTGCAACGGGTATGGGCATGTTGACTATCCTGCCTATTATGCTAGGTGGAATTGTTGATGAACTAGCCTTGGATAGAAATATGGTAGGCCTAATAGCTTCTGTCAATATCGTTGGTATAGGAATTGGTGGTTTTATTGCTGCTTATTTTATAGGCAAAAAGCCTTTGGTTCAAATTGTAAGAATTGGATTAGTCGGCTTAATTCTTTTTGAATTCGTAAGTATATTCGCCCTAATACCCAATCATTTATTGATGAGCAGATTTTGTAGTGGTATCTTTGGTGGTTTAGTTTATGCGGGTGCTTTAGGTGCTTTTTCAGGTTTAAAAGACCCTATCAAAGCATTTGGTGTATATGTTGTCGTCTATTGTTGCTGGAGTGGAATTGGCTTGACGATTTTACCTTTTATTTTAAGTGCTTATGGTATTAAAGGAGGTTATTTTTTATTAGCAATTATTGGAATTATCAGCCTATTGCTGAGTAATGTTATCACTCATTTGGCAAAAAATATTAAAGAAAAAAGTTTTGATTCGCTCAATATACTATTATCAAGAAAGGCAGTCATTTTTACCTTATTAGCTTATTTTTTTATGCAACTGGCTGGCGGTACAATTTGGGCGTATACCGAGCGCATTGGTAAAGAAGCAGGGCTCAATCAATCACAAATTGGCTTAGCATTGGGTCTTAGCACCCTACTTTCTTTAATCGGCGGATTACTTGTATTCAAATTAGGGAACACCTTTGGTATAAAACGACCAGTCATCATCGGCTTGTTTTTTATGGGACTTAGTGGATTGATGCTTTACCAAGCTCAATATACCTTCGTTTTCTTTCTGGCGAATGGTCTATTAGGTGCTGCTTGGGCATTTCTTATCCCTTTTTATCAACAGATTCAAGCCAGCTTGGATGTACAAGGAAAAGTTGTCTCTCTCGGTACGATTGTCAATATGGGAGGAAGGTCCGTTGGCCCAGCAATAGCGGCTTTCTTTTTGGGAACAGCCGCTTTCATTAATGTTATTTGGTTAGCTATTTTTGGACTTTTCTTTAGCTTCCTTTTTCTAGTTCCTTTGCTGAAAGAAAAGGATTAAAAGAAGGTGCTCTGACAAATAAAAAAAACCGAAGTAATTAAAGAACGCGATAAAAATAAATTTACATTTTCGTCGAGTGATTAGGTAAATAAACGGTTCATTTTAAGTGTTTTAGCTAATCGCTCGACTCAAAGAAATGCAAATTTATTTTTATCTTAGAGACGACGAAAAAATAA
>CAYMSC010000111.1:0-14682 GCA_964392805.1 uncultured Saprospiraceae bacterium | reverse complement strand
TTATCTAATTATTCCTTCCCCAGCCCTTTCTCCTTAATAGCAGGTGCAGCAACGACCTTTCCCGACCGTTTCATAAAAGAAAACAATTCTCTAAAAGTATTAAATTCTTTTCGGAAAGAGAGACCGACCCCTGCGTTATTTCGACGACCGCCGATGATTCCTGGTTCATTTTTATAATAACCTCGGACCTTTAAGCGGCGGTCTTTGGTCAGTTCATATTCGATGATAAAATCGCCTGTTACTAAGGCATCGTTGCTATTATTTACAACATAACCACCACCTAGATTGGCTTTTCCTGCAATGTTGACCACCCATCGTTCTTTGACTCTGAATTTTGGATTGATTGAAAATTCATGTCCTGTGGATAAATCATTTGGATTATCAAAGGTAGCAGCATCATATTGATTATAATTGACATCAAAATCTTCTACTTTTAAAAAATTAATGTCGGCTAATCCTTGCGCAAATAACTCTGTTAAATAAATGGATAATTGATTGGACAACAGTTCGCTTAACGTATTGATAGCCAATTGAGACTGTCTGCCAGCCAGCAATGCTCCTTGATTAGATGGTAAGAATCCACCAAATAGAATTAAGCCTAAAACTTGAGTATTTAGCTCATTTTGGTCCAATTCAACCAATTGAATTTTATTATCGGCGTAATTTTTTAATTCGCCTGTTAGATTGGGGAAATCTAAACTGAAATCAATATTTGGACTTAATAATTGACCCGTCAAACCCATTGTCAAGTCTACTGCTGTAGACTGTTGAGCTTCTGTTCTAATTTCATTATCATTATTCAAATACTCCAAAATAAAATTGAATGGAGAGGTACTCAAATCTTTGTATTCTGCACCAATATTGATATTGGCATTATATGGGTCGCCAGACCAATTAATTGTTCCTCCTCGTTTAACGACAAAGGGTTTATTGACCACATTCAATAAGGTAAATAAATATTCTCCTTCGGCTATTTCATAATCTCCATACATTGTTATATCGCCGCTCCTACTCAAATCAATTTTGATATTGCCGTTTCCTCTTCCTTTCATTATATCTCCCGCTTGTTCGTCAAAAATGAGTAGCACTTCGGCCGCATCGGTCATTTCCAATTCCATATGGATGTTGATGCCTATAATTTCATTAGAAACGGGTTTTTCTTTTTCCACTACCACCTCGGCAGTATCTCGTTTTTCAAAACGAATAAAACTCTTTTCTTCTATGGTACTTCCTCCCCCGATTGGTAGAGACACTTTAGTCCCTCGGGCAGTTCTTGCTTTGATGTCTATATTGGTTTGGTTAAAATCACCAGAGAAATAAATATCTCCACTTCCAATACCTTTACCATAATAAACTGGATTATCTTCTTTGGTGGTATTAATGACGGTAAAATGGTCGGAGAGTACTCGGCAGTCTAAAGCTAATTTATCGAAAAAATCATGGGTGATTCCTCCTGTAATCGTAGCTGCATTTCCTGCTTCGTCATAGATTGTGCCACCTGTTGCATCCAATAACCACCCATTATTCATCTTGACGTTTGCGTCCCGAATGGTATAAAGCGTATTGGTATATTCCAATAAAGTTCCACCATCATAGATTCTTAAATCACCATCTAAATTAGGGGCTGATAGTAATCCATTTAAAGTCAATTCTCCATCGATATTTCCGAAAGTACCCGAAATACCACTTCTGACAAAATACTCGGCTAGATGTAAAGGAAATTTATTGATATCCGCTTTCAAATCAAGATAGTTGGGACTAGTTTCTAGTGTTTTGGGTTCAATATTGAGATTGGGCGGATTGTAGATGCCTGCTAAGGTCATTGTTCGTTCGCCATTTTTGGTGGCTAAATTAATATCAATCGGGCTTTTTATATTTTCAGCAGTCGCACTTAAGGTCAATTCGCCATAATTATCCCAATTGATATTGAAGGTGTCAGCTATAAGATTGAGTTGTAATTTTTCAAGCGCAAATAAGTCTTTAACCGAAAAATTTAAGCGATAATCTCCTTCAAAATCTAATTGACTAAAATCCCAAAGAGTGTCTATATAACTGGCATTGAATCCTTCTACCTCTAATAATAAGCCTTTATCGACCAGACTACTGATAGCTACTTTTTGGTCGTCCTGAGAAATTTGGAAGTTTTGTGTTCGAATAAAATTTTTGCCTATTTGTAAATAATTATCAGGCGCTATATCCCAAATAGAATTGAGAATAACTAGATTGGTCGGTAAAAGTGCAATATTAAATTGGTCGCCAATCATCGAAAATTTCCCTTCTAAGTTGAGTTTATCCAACTCGTGCGTGAAATCTGCTGCATTCAAATTAAAAGTAGCCGAATCATTTTCGATATAAGTCAAGAGCGAAATGAAATCAAAATTCAGATTACCAATATTCGTATTTTTAACAGAAAAATCTACTTTTCCTTCTTTTTCTCCTCCTCCTGTTACTAATTTAATTTCTTGGGTATTGACATTACCAAATTTAAAACTTGGCAAGTCTAAGTCGACTAATAAGGTGTCTCTGGCAAAATCGAAATAAGATTGAAGCTTAACGTTTTTAAGGGTATCTAAATTTTTGTCAATGAGATAGGTAAAGTTTTTGGTATCAAAAATTTCTAGATTAAAATCAAATTCATTGGCTACAACAGACGTATCTTTTTGGCTACGAATATTAAAGCGGTCGGCATAGCCTGTAAAATTATTTTCGATATGTTGTAAAATGGCTTCTCCAATAGAAGTTACTTCAAAATCTCCTATCAACGAAGCCTTAAATAATTCAGAATTAGCACGCCAAGCTTTCTTTCGACTCCCTGTAATTGCCGAGGAAAATTTAAGCGAATCAATCGAATACGTTTCTTTTTTGTCTTTGATTATAGTACATTCATAAAGCGTCGCTCGACCTAATAAATCATTAATATTATTTCCTCTAATTTTTAAATCTATGTCTCCTGCTATTACAAAGTCTTCTTGTATTAATTTCAGACTTTTTAAGTCTACTCGATTGATGTCTACTTTAAAGTCAAAGAAAGGAACACGCTCCTCGAAGTTGATAGTTCCGTCAAATAAAAAGTCAATATTATCATCGTGAATACCAAAATCTCCAATGAATAAATTATTATTTATTTCGCCCGCTATATTTAAGTTTTCATAGTTATATCCTTTAAATGGAAAATAATCTATGGAGGCTTTTAATTTTGCGTAAGCAGTGCTTTGAGTCAAGCCTACGCCATCATCTACCTTAGAACTAACCGTCACCAAACCAAAATTTGGATTGTCAGTCCATCGAGCTAAATCAAAATCAATTAAGGATATTTGTCCCGAATATTGTGCCTGTTCGATGCCTTCTCTCGAATTGAGATTCATATCCATTGCTGCCTTCCCCAAGTCTGTTTGGAGATTTCCGTCTGCTACAAAATCATTAAAGAATCCATCAAATCGACCTTCAAAATATACTTGTCCTAATTTATCAAAATTGACTGGAGGATTAAAGTTGGGGATTAATTGCCGCAGTGTGCGCATATTAGTATTCAATTGTTCCAATTTCAAACTCAGAAAAGTCTCATCACTATCTGTTAAATTTCGAGAATTAAAATTTCCTTTTAATTGCATACTCTTACCCAAGCGTAAGTTCAAATTCCGTCCTTTTAAATTATTGACCCTACCTTTTAAATTTCCATCAATATAAACGGTTTCCTTTTTGTTTTGAGCAAAAAAAGTATTTCGTTCCAATTCGGGCGCAAATGCCATAATATCCCGAATTGCAACATGAGATTTGTCAAAATCTCCATTCATATACACTGTATTATTATAATCTATGAAATCACCGTATTTCTTGAATTTCATAACTAGTGTATCCCCCAATTTAGAATAAGGGGTAAGGAGAGACATGCCAAATAGTTCTATTTTCTTAGGGGTAACCGTTGCACTTTTGGCAGATAAATTATCTAAGACAAAACCCGAACCTTCTTTTAAGGACAATTTTTTTGATTCTCCTTTAAAGACCCAATCATGTATAGTGAAGTTAGCGGCTTCAATATTGATATCATAAACATTCAAATGGTCATAATCTATTTGGTCATCACGAGTAGTTTTTATTGGAACACTTCTATAATTATGATGTATAAAAGTACCATCTGTTAATGCCAAATCTAGCATATTAACAAACCACTTTTGGGTAGGGGCTGTTGAATCTATTACGGCTACTTCTTCTTTGATATTGGGCGTTATATTGGAGGTGTCAAGGGGTAAAGTGGGTAGGGGATTTTTGTCAAAATTTATTAAAGTTACATAAGGCTTTGATAGGCGTATTTTTTTTGCGACCACCAGCTTTTCTGCTAGATTAAGCGTGTCTAAAAAAATATCACCTTCGGCTAGGGCAATGCGCAATTCTTCCCCTCCAACACTATCATCTTGAATAAATTCTACTTCCCGTAAATAGACCGCATCAACATCTAAAAAGAAGGGTTTGCCATTGGTAGATTTTTTTTCTTTTTTCTGTTTCTTTTCACCTGCCAATTTGTCCAGTAACTGTACAAAATCATCTTTGCGCTCATTTGGATAGCGGCGCATGAAAAATTTGGCACCTGATAAGGTTAAATCATCGACTTTTAATTCTTTTTGCAATAGCCGATAAAGACTGGTATTTAGGTTAATGGTTAATGCTTTGCTATAGAGTAGCGTATCGCCATGAAAATCTTCCACATAAAAATTATCCAATACCAACTTATCAAAAAAATCGAGGTCGATGTGGTCAAAAGTGACCGTCGTTTTCAGTTCTTTAGAAACGTATTTTGTAGTATGTTTTAAGGCAAAATTTTGAACGGATTCAATTTGTAATACAAAATAGAGTAGAATAAACAAACCGATAATAATGGCAATAGTCCACCCCGCAACTTTTAACAGTCGATTCAACAGTGGTGTATCCACTGATGGCGGTGCCATATTTGGTGTTGTTTCTTCCAATTAATCTTTCGTATTTATAGGACATTAAAAAATAAATTGAACAATTTGATTTTAATTTAAAGTAACAAATAACTGACCAGAGGGAGGTTTTTGGCATGAACTATTTAAAATAGGTTTATTAAATCTATTTTAATTAGTGAACCGCTTGTGGACGGGTTGCATTGAAATCTCAAAAAAATTGGTCGATTTATTTTTGTCCCACTATTACGAGTCTTTTTCACTTTAATTGGGGTAAATATTTTTATTAAAATTAAAGTAAATAAGTCTCCTATTCTCAATTTATTTATAATAATAAAACCATTACTATTATAAACCCGAAAATTAGGGATAATTGTTTACTTATGTGTGGATTTAACGGAATATTAATGGGAAAAGGATGGCCATTGGTCTACGGGACATAGTCAAGAATACATGGCAGGGATGATTGGTTCTGAAAAACCATACATCATAAATCCATCGAGTTTGAAATTACACAGATTTATGATGTATGAATTCTGATGTATGATGTATGATTTTCAAACAGCAACTTTAGCGCAAAATCAGAAAATATTTGAAAAATTGCCTATAAAAAAATAAGTGCAAAAATCCGTGTCCCTTCACTAATCCGTGTGAAAACAAAGTCCGCGTGGTAGCCTAAATAAGATAAATAGTATTAATTTTATCCCTCATTTATCAAAATAGAATAAAACTATGCATCGTTTAAAATATTGTTTGTGTATTGGCCTTTTAGGATTGGTTTTTAGTTGTGCGCCGTCAATAGAGACCACAGAGCAGGAAAAGGAAATAGCATCAGCCACTAAGACAAATTTAAAAGCACAAGCGGAAAACCAATCTGCTAAAACAGTAAGTCCTTCAAGCCAGATAGACACCACCATTACTTTGGATTATATCATGGGAAAATTTGAACCGACGAAGCATGAAAAATTTATCCGAGTAGCGCCAAAATATGCGAATGGTAGAAAAGACCGTTGGTTAAGAAAAGAAACCTATGAGGCATTTTTGAAAATGTATGCAGCAGCAAAAAAGGAAGATATTGACCTGAAAATATTATCTGCCACTAGAAATTTTGTGGCACAAAAAGGCATTTGGGAAGGCAAGTGGATGGGAACCAGATTGCATGAAAGCAAAGAGAATTTGGCTAAAACAACTCCTGACCCAACGCAGCGCGCCTTAAAAATTTTAAAATGGAGTTCCATGCCTAGCACCTCTAGACATCATTGGGGAACGGATATGGACTTGAATGCTTTTACCAATGAATTTTTTGAAAAAGGAGAAGGCCTGAAAATTTATAATTGGTTAACTGCTAATGCGGCATCTTATGGCTTCTGTCAGCCTTATTCCCCTAAGAATGATAAACGACCGAATGGGTATAATGAAGAAAAGTGGCATTGGTCTTATTTACCCATTGCACAGAAACTGACAGAGCAAGCACAATTGCGATTAGCCGATGAGATGATTGAAGGATTTAAAGGAGCGGAAACAGCAAAAACGATTGGGGTAGTAGAAAAATTTATTTTGGGGATAGATAGGACTTGTTTGTGAGTTTTTTTGGTTGGCAGTAGGCGAAAACATCATAAATCATACATCAGCATTCATACATCATAAGAGCATGTTTAAATTTTCATGATGGAGCGAAAGTGAGCAAATTTTGTTTTGTAGTAGGCAAAAATCATCCTTTTGGCTGGTCAAAATTTTTAACAACCTACAAGATAAAATTTGCCGCTAGTAGCCAATTGATGGAATTTTAAACATGCTCTAAATCTGTATCAGATTTTAAAGCGTTTTCTTATGAAAAATTAGGAAACCTACTGAAAAAATAAATCCGTTGGAAAATAGATTCCCCAACGGATTTGTTTTTAACGGATTTTTGAAAACTATCTTTTATCTGGACATCTAAAATTACACAGATTTATGATGTATGATTTCTGATTTAAGATTTTTGGGCACACCCAACCTACCGCAATATCGTAATATCCCCTTTCATCACCTCTCCTTCCACAATATCTAAGCGTAGAATATAGTAGTACGTACCTTCTGGTAGATTGTCTCCATTATTGGCAGTTCCAGCCCAGTCATTATTATAAGGGCTTGCTTTAAAAACAACATCACCCCAACGATTGAAAATAACCAATTCACTTTGAGGGAAATCAACCGCATCAAAAATTAATTCGTCGATTAATAAAATATCATTCATCCCATCTCCATTGGGGGTAATGGCATTCGGAACCGTATTGGTGGTGTCTACATCTGGTCCGGGTAATACGACTACCCGTACATTCGCATCATCGCATAATTCAGAACAAGCAGCACTACAGATTTCATATTGAAATTGTTGGGCACCAAAATATCTTGCAGGAGTGGTAAATTCAAAGGTACCTGGGCTTGTTTCTGTCAATTCTCCAATGGTAGGTGGTACTAATATATTGACGTTAAACATATCAGAATTGGCTTGGTCATTTTCAATTAGATTAATGGCATTGGAATTTTGTTCGGGTTGAATTTCAAAAACATCATCTAAAGCCATTGGCAAAGTTGGCACATTGATTAATACCGTGTCGGAACTGAAATCTCCACAAGTTTCATTAGATAAAGTCCAAATATAAGTATTGTTACCTTCTGCTAAATCAGCCACTGTACTATTGGCATCGGTTGGACTTACAATCATACTTTGTTCTAAAGTTGTCCAACTTCCAGTAAAATCACCTAATGGTTGAATCGCATTTAAAGCAGATTCATTCGTACAAATTTCTTGATTGACACCAGCGTCTGCTACGGGTAATTCTTCAGAATCTGTAATAATGACTAAAGAGGTGGTTTCACAATTATTATCCGTATTGATAACGGACAAGGTATAACTTCCTCCACGATTAATCTCTGGTGTATAAGTATCTGCGCCTTCTATAATATTACCACCCATTGTGGTCCAAGAAATAGCAATATTGTCACCAGTCGTTCCTGTTCCTTCGAGGATTAGATTATTATTACAGGTAATGGTCAACGCTTGACCAGCATTTGCTTCTGGAGCATCTATGCTAGAACTAACGATTACGGTGTCGGTCGTTACACATTGGTCGGCACTCGTGATAGATAATAGATAGGTCCCAGGAGCATCGATATTAGCGAATAATTGGTCTGCTCCTGATACAATATTTCCATCATTGGTCATCCACTGAATGGTACTACCTTGTGGTAATGCTTCGCTAATTCCAGCTAAAGTTAATTCTGGTTCATCGCAACTTAATTCTCTATCCCCTCCTGCATTGGCAACTGGAATCATTACATCACTTTGTACCGTGACTTCATCCATACTAAAACAGCCATTAGTTGTGTTGGTAACTGTTAAAACAAAAGTACCTGGACTACCGATTTCTGGGGCTGCGATGCTAGTATCACCGACAATGATTCCAATAGATGATTCCCAAGCATAAATGATATTATCCCCAAAATCAGACGCCGTTCCGTCTAATCTTCTACCAGTTGGAAATTCACAACCCGCTATAATGGGCGCTTCTCCCGCTTCTGCTATGGGTGCTTCTCGACTTTCTGTGACGACAACTCTACTTGAAGCCATACAACCTGTCGCCGAATCCATAAGTTCTAAGGTGTATTCTCCTGGAACGCTTACCTCTACTGACAATTCAGTAGAAATTTCTGTACTATCTGCTGTTCTCCAAGAAAAACTTATCGTTTCGCTGTTATCCGAACCTCTTCCATCTAAGGTGACTACTTCATTATTACAATCTATTTGTTGAGCTGCTCCTGCGTCTGCACCAGGGCCATCAGTCCCAACAATAGTAGCATCCATACTTTCGCAATTATTATTTAAGTCTATGGTATGTAAGTTGTATACGCCCGCTGATTGGACTTTTACTATTGGACTGTTTGCTCCACTACAAATCAATCCATCTGGTGTTTCCCATTGATAAGCGAAGTGGTCTCCATCGGGAACATTGGCTTCTAAAGGGGTACAGTCTCCACTACAATCTAAAGTTAATACTTGCGTAATAGAGGTCTGCGGTTCTGTTTTGTCTTCGATGACCATTATGCTAGCAGTATCTGCTTTACAGTCTTGGCTGTCGTCATTGGTGACTATGAATAAATGTGTTCCGGTTGTGGCAGTTTGGATAGTATCTTCTATTGACAGTAAATCATTATTAGGTCCTAACCATTGATAAGAAAAAATACTTCCTTGAGAAGACGTAGACGCATCTAGGGTGACAACGTTGGTACCACAACCAATAATCGCAAGGTCTTCTGCACGAGCCACTGGTAAGGATTCATCTGCATTAATCATCATCGTATCCGTTGCTTCACAGCCGTTCACTTGGTTGGTCACTCTAAAAATATAGGTGCCAACTCTTGTAACATCTGCGAATGATTGATCACTGGTATCAGGGTAGAAAATAGAAGATCCATCTGTAGTTGTCCATTCTACTAATGCACCAGTAGATCCTATTCCTGCTAAGCTAACAAAATTATCATTACATCCTATTTCCAAATCTGGACCTGCGTTGGCATCGGGAGGAAAGGTATCTCTAAAAACAAAGGTACTGTCAAAACCAATACAGCCATTGATGGTATCTATTGTCATGAATTTATAAATACCCTCTTGGTCTATAATTGGTGAGAAAGTAGTTGCACCAGATAAAATATTTCCATCATTAGTCGTCCATTGATGAACATTGTTTGGGTTATCATCTATTACTTCTATTTCAAGTTGTAAGGTACTATTAGTACATCCTAAAATACCACCTTGACTTACTTGCACATTTGGAATTGGTGTGGTGAATACGTCTATGGTATCCGAAGAAATACAGCCAGTATCATTAAATCCAGCTGTGAAAACATATCTACCTGGCGCTAGTGCCGTGGTGATTTCCCCATTAGCGGTGCTATCGACTAGTTGCCCCGTTCCCAGAGCTGTCCACTGGGTGAAAAATTGACCATTTCCCGAAGTTGGAGGTAAGGTAAAAGTACTCCCATCTAAGATAATGGCTATCGCTTCATTCTCTTCTACACATCCTGCGTCAATATCGTCGGATAAAGTAATACTTGGAAAATCTGCGGGGCTTAAGTTAAGATTAAAAACCCTTGTTTCTGATTTGGTAATATCGGCAATGGAGAATACTTGAATAGAATATTCTCCTTCGACTAAACTATTTAGAAGAATACTATCATTTTCTACATTTTGCCCCGTGATGAAAAAATTACCGTCTAAAGTGACAGAAAATAAAAAGTCTTCTCCGGGGTCTCCCGAAACGCCTAAGCGAATTTGTCCATCCCCTCCATTACAACTTGGTCGAAGCGAATCAATGACGGTTATCCCAAAATTGTCAATGCAAAGGTCGTTCGTACTGTCAAAAGTGCCAATATCTTCTCCTGCACTTTGTACAGTAGTAATATCTTGGACGTTGTCTAATCTAAAGTTGGAACAGGCGCCTAAATCACCAATTGTCGTAAAACACAAGGAATAGAGTGTTGTTCCATCAGCGACGGTAGTACCATTGTCTGTATCTTCGGAGAACCATCCGACTCTGATTGTGCCTTCATTGGCGGAGACGATATTATTAGGTATTAAATTAGAAATAGCACCACTAACTTGAACAGAATCAAACCTCAACACAGCTGGGTCGTACAAATGACTATAATCTAGAGAAACGATTTGATTAAAATTGCTAGTGCTTATATCTACGCAAAAAGAGTTGTTTCTTCTTACTTCCTGTGCTTCTGAGGATAAGACTAATCCTGATGTTTCTACGGTTACATTTCCATCCGTCGTACTAATTTCTAAGATTTGCCCATTTGCATTTTGAATGAAAACGGGTGTCGTATTAGACGGAGGAAAAATGATAGGAGAGGAGGTACCTAAATTGCCAATTACCCTAAAACAAAGTTCAAAAATGCCTGAGCTATCTGGCAAGGTAAGCCCTTCTGGTATTGGACTATCCCATGTTTCGAGGACTACTCTTCCTTGGTCAACATTACTAAAGTCGAAGTTGCCACTTGTCAATCCTGTTAATCCTGTTGTATTAACATTGATAAATTCAAGTACAGCAGGGTCCCATTCTATGGGCATTTCGATATGTCCAATATTTAAGAAATTTTCAACGGTTAACTCTACACAAATATCCGTATTGGGTGGTGTCGAAACGATTGGGGCGATTAAGCCGACAGTAGGGGGTAAGATGGTGATGTCGCAATCCGTAAATTGAGGGTCTAAACTTTGACCGCTGGCATTGGTCACATTAGTCAATGCGCCCAGCACCTTAACATAGTCTATGGTTGCTACACTATCTACCGGTCCAATAGCTTTGAAACAACCAGAGAAAAGTGTTGCTCCATTTTCTACTGTTGCACTAGTGGTACTTTGCCAATCAAAAGTGATTCGGTCGCCATCAACTGTAATATTATTGGCATCAAAATTAGCCAAATTAGGGTTGTGATTGTCTGTATTGACAAATTCTAATAAAGTGGTATCAAAAAATACGGTATATTTCGATTCAATGATGTCTGTAAAATTAGTAGTTGTAAAATCTAAACAAACCGTTTCATCTAATTGAATATCTTGACATCTAGTAGCAAAAGAAATAAGACTAGCACAGTCTTCAACGTTGACGGTGCGTGGATTGGAGATAAAGTCTAGAATCTGTCCATCAATATTAAATATTTCTTGCGGGGTAGTTCCGTCGCCTACTAGTTGAATGGTAGAAGAAGAAGCATCTTCTCCAATTACATCAAAACACATAGTGACTAGGATAGTTTCGTCTGGTAAGGAAATCCCATTTGTCAATCCTTCAGCAGTTTCTGTTGACCATAATCCTCGTGCAAGACTATCTACATTTATGGCTAAAGGCATTGTTCCTGTGGTATCTCTATCAACATTTAAGGTGTTTTCATCAAAACCTTCTAAACCAAAGTTGGAAAAATTATTAAATTCTAATGCACTTCCACTCCATGTGATAATGAATTGCATTCCTAAAATGTTATCAAAATCAGAGACTTTTAAATCATAACATAGCTGGTCACCATTACAGATTGTACTGGGTGGATTTATGGGAGTTATCGTGAAATTTACATCAGGAATTCCTTCTAATAGGGTAATAGTTCCATTATTGATAGTAGTAGCTGCTCCTAAATCAGTGCCAGAACCATTTTGTTCTCTAATTAATCTTATTGCTACTGGCATGCCAGATATACTAATTGGAATCTGGTCTCCTTCGCTTCCTCTAGTGGCAAATGTTAACTGAAACATAAGAATATCATCTCCTACCTGTCCTATTGAATTAGGCATGTCTTCCGTCCATTGAAAGACCAAATTTCCATTTCCTGTATCACTTTCATCAAAGTCATTAACACTAATACCAGAAAAAATAGCATCATTGACAGAAGCTACTTCTACAAAGCTTAATTGACTATTATCCCAATTGATAGAAAATTGGATGTCTCCTATATTTGCCACATTATCAATTACGAAGTCTAGAGTGACTTCACTGTTTGCAGGAGTAGAGGCATCGTTTATGGTAATAATTGGCTGCGCAAGTCCACTAATAATTGCTGAAAGGAATAAAACACTAGTGAGGACAATTTTTAAATACCTGTTCATGGATAGTATATATGTGTGTGGTAGAACTATTATTAAATTTGTTGTTAATTAGAAGTCTAATCCTCCAAGGGTTCTGAACCCTTGGAGGATTTTGATATATCGTATAATAATTTATTGTTGAATAGAGTAAGAAACGCTAATTTCATGGGTAGTCCCTGCGGTTGGACCAAAAGAACTAAAGTTATAATCAAAACCATAACCAATGCGGACATTGCTATTAAATCCTGCATTTTCACCGATTAATACCCCTGTTTCAGCATGAACACTACCTGCGGTAGAACCACCTAAACCTACATAAATAGCAGATCCTGTTTGGTAACGGAAATTAACATTGACATTGATGGGCGCGCCTTCTACATATTTTGCCCAGCCAGCTAATTCTAAATAACTAATATCGCTATCTAAAAAATGAAAAATACCAGCTTGCGCATAAAAATGCTGCATTCTTTTTAGGAAGAATTTTCCTGTTTCATCTTGAAATTCTGTATCTAGTCCAATTGTTTGTGGGATAGAAACACCTGCGTATACTAGGTCATCACTTTCCAACCTTCTATAATAATATAAGCCAAAACCCACATCAGGGAAGATTTGCGTTTGATTACCGTCGGCAACGATGTCTCCTTCATCTCTTAAGTTTAGCTCATTTGCATTGACCCGATATTGTACCACGCCTAAACTTAGCCCTAAAGAAATACCACCATAATAGGGGTCACCTGCTAAAACTCCACCGATTCGACCATATAATCCTGTCAAACCCGTTGGGCCTGTTTGGTCATTTAACAAGTAACCACCAGTTAGCAGACCAAAACTTCCATTTTCATACAAATATTCTCCTCTCAATAATTGAGTCTTGGGAGAATTTTCAAAATCAGTCCATTGGTTTCTATGAGATGCTCCAAAGGATAGATTATCTTGATTAATTAAATAATCACGACTAACCATTGCAGGGTTAATCGCTATATAATTATCTTGATATTGAGAAAATAAAGGTAGTTGTTGAGCGAATAGACTGGGCGCAACAAAGAGAAAACATAGAAATGAAATCAGTTTGAACATGGGATATAATTATTTACTGTTTAGTGGTCGGTTTTTAGTGAGGTTGTCTCAAAAGACGGAAAATTTAGATTCTCCTTTATCAAACAAAAAAAATAATAGTCATTTCAATTTTTGTTTTTATAGTTTGTCGCCCCGAATTTATATTCGGGAACTTATGAGACAGCCCCTAACCATTTGGAGACGAACGCATTCATCTTTACAAATTCTTTGCAATTACTTTTAATAAAAATAGGCTAATACTAAAATAAGGAGGTATGAGTATGTATAAGGAATGTTAAAAAAATAAATTTACAAATTTGAAATTATAAACTACTGATTATCAGAACGTTTTTAAAGTTTAATTTGCATTTTAATTTTAATTGATTCCTAATTAGTATGTCGACTAACTTTATTGCTACTTGTATTTCGCAAAACCTAAAATTTAAAACTTTGTGTGTTTACCTTTTTGCCAATTTTACTCGGGGTTTAAATTTTATGTTTTGGTTGTATATTTTCGCAACCATACTATAGTGTTTCAGACTTTGAGAAAATTCCGTTTGTAGGTTGATTAGAATAGGTTTTGTACTAATTTTAGGGTACAATAGTATATTCAACTCTTTTGATAAAAATCTGTTTCAATTTTTGCGCTGCAAATATATTAAATCATTAATTAATATATCATTTCTTCAAGTGTTTTTTTCTCCTTTGTAGTCTGCCTTACTTTATTGTAAATATTGAGGTTTTTTATTTTTGAATAAAACCATAAAAAAAGCCAATCTAATGCGTAGCATTAAATCGACTAAAATTCTCTTTATTTATGGATGGATGTTCTTTTCAATTATGTTGCTATTCGGTTGTATGAATAATCGGTTTGAGTATTTTATAAACGATAAATGTGCCTTATTAGTCTGTCTAAAAATTCTTTTTGTAAAGCTCCTTACAAATTGCTGATTTAAGATAAAGAGGTTGACTATTGCTTGGCAGTTCTAAAATTCAGTATCAATTACCCGATTAATTGAGCCGCATTACTAAGTAGTAAGATAAAAATAAATGCAGATTCTTTAAAGTCGAACGATTAGC
>CAYMSC010000110.1:0-14721 GCA_964392805.1 uncultured Saprospiraceae bacterium | reverse complement strand
GAACCAAAATAAGCTCGTCCAGATGACCAACTTATTATTTCGTCGTTACTAAGTCAGGAAACTTAAATCATCGAGAATCAATATTTTAAGTCTCCAGACTTGAAATGAATATCTGGTCGTCTCCTGAAGACCGTGCTAGGAGAGATTACTATTTATAAAATACCAAAGTAGAACTAAGCAAATCTACTAATTACAAGCTATTATTTACATTTCATGGCATTAATTGCGTAAATTACGTAGTTTTTATTCAAAATTAAAGTTTTTAAGTATTTCATAAGCGAATACTTGCGCCTATCTTTGCCCCCGTATTAAAGCAATAAAGACTAACTTCAAATTAATTGAGAGAACACTAAACAACAAAAGAGCATATGTAGTTATACAATACAATAGCCTTTTCTTATTTACTACTTCTTCATTTCTTGAATACTCCCCATACCTTTCATTGCATACCCCCTCTAAAATTTGACCACCGCTTACAAATTAATGAAATATTAAGAGGTTTTAAACATTATGCCATTACTAAATTAAGTTTATCTAAACTTAGTCTATCCAGAATTTCTGGTTGTCAAGTTTAAGTGCAGCCTATTTTATCTTAGCATTACGGTTCTAGCCCATCTAATATTAAATCATTCTACCGGGAGTGTGATGTGTTTTCTCCCTCCCGCAGAGACTATTTTCTTAACTTTTTAACCGGTAAACTAATTCGTAATGAAAAAATTAACACTTTTAATGGCAATGTTTTGCCTTTCTATTGTTGCTGTAACAGCTCAAAGCAACAGTGCCAACTCTACTATTGAGGGGAATACAACTCAAGTAGATATTGTACAAGAGGGTTCTAACAACAATGTATTAAACAACACAGTTGGAAACGATAATAATATCGGTTTCCGTCAAGAAGGAGCTACTAATACTTCTGCTTCTACTTTTATTGGCAACAACATTGTTAGTACTACTCGTCAAACAGAAGGTGGAGGAAACCTTGTAGAACAAACTTTAGAAGGAGATAATATTCAATCTGCTTTATTGCAGACTGGTAGTGACAACATTGCTACTCAGAATATTACAGGTAACGATAATGTTACAGAAATTTTATTAACTGGTAACACGAATACAGTTATTCAAACACAATTAGGTGCTACCAATAACGCTATCCTTATCTCTACGGGTAATGAGAACCGAATTGTTGCTGATCAAACTGGAGATAACCAAGGTATTGTGTCGGAGCAATTAGGAAATGGTAATACTGCTGTATTAGGTCAAAGTTCTAGTGTTAACTTTATTGATGCGATTCAAGAAGGTGACGGTAACTCTGCTACTATTTTCCAAACGGGTAATAATAATCTTGCTGGTGACGGTGGTAATAGAACAACTCAAAGAGGTAATGATAATCAATTATCTATTACTCAAGACGGTGGTAATAATGCTTCTTTCAGTAACCAAACAGGAGATACTAACGCAACTTCTTTAAATCAAGTTGGTACCGGAAACTTCATTATTTCTAATACTACAGGAAGCGGCAACGTACATAATATCACTCAGACAGGTGGCATCTAAGATTGGTTAATAGTCATTAGTTGATGAGGCATCAGTTCGGATATATTCTAGCTTTTACCAATGACTAATGACTAATCTGATAGTTGTAACGTTTGTTCGCAAACGTTTTTATATAGTTTCAAATTAAGAGGGAGGCATTTAATTGCTTCCCTACTCTTAATTTTTAGGAAGTGTTTCAAATTTACGCTTCTTCATCTATAACCTAAATGTGCATGATAAGCAAGCGAATTATAATAGGTGTTTTAGCTGGCTTCATTGCTTTGAGTGGATTGAGTGCGCAGCAATTATCCCTCGAGGATTTACTGTTGGAGCCAAGTGTTTTGCTACAAGATGAATTAGGGACGGGAAGTAACGCTGTTTATCAAACAACAGAAGGTACTAATAATACAATAAGTATTAATCAAATACAACAAGGTGGGCAAAGGCTCAATCTCGTCCGAACTTTACAAGTTGGTAGTGACAATCAAGCTTTCTTAGAACAATTAGGTGCAGATAATCAATTAATATTGATTCAAAATGGCACAGGAAATATATATTCAGTTGTTCAAGATGGAATTAATAATCAAACGGTAGCCATCCAAAACGGAACCGGTAATGTCATTACTCAAGAATTATTGAATGCTAGCGGAGTATATTCTGAATTTATTCAGAATGGAAATGGTAACGAAATAATACATATTACAAGTGGTATGGTAGACCAAAACTTTATCATTCGACAGAATGGAGACGGTTTAAAAGCTACCGTAATACAATCCAATTGATTTAAGAGGTTGGATGACAGATTGTTTTATTGTTAAATTATACTGACATTTTTTAAAACATTTACATCTGACCTCTAAAATCTTTTTATGCAACGATTATATTTTTTGATTTTCACTTTAGGTATCTTAATTTTTGCAACAAGTGCTTATGGAAATAATGCTACTTATACTTTGTATCAAAAATCCAATGAAACGATAATAACAGCAACAATAACCTACTTCACAAATTTTAGAGGTCTTTCTTCGGATAGTCCTTCCTACGAAAAATCACTTTGCCCCCAAAATGGGAACCGACATCTCATCGGTTTTGATGATTACTCACAACGAGATACAATTAAAAAAAAATTAACACAATTAGACAAAGGTCTAGTTCAAAAACAACGACAAACTAGTAATGAAATTGACGGGCTTTTATTAAACGCAACGATTAGTGCTGCTGGATATGACTTTTATGTAGATTTCTCTCATAATTGGAATGCGCCGATTAATGCTCAAGGGTACACTATAGTGGTGAAAGAATACTTGGGACGAGGAACCAATATTATCCTAGCAATAGAAGTCAATAATAAACAATTGGTCTATCGACAATTACGCCCCGTTTATTCTACCATTCATCAATTAGCTACTTCGGCAGCCAATTATATAAGTGGATATCTTTCTAAAGGTAATCATTTGAGAGGAGTGGATGCGGACGGTAATTTCATAGATGTTCAGGCAACGAATGAAACTAGAAAGATTAAAACACCTTTCGATGTTTATTAAAAAATATAGTACTAACTAGAGCTGATGTTGAAGCACTATCTGGAAAAAAGATTCTATCAAGTATCAGAAATTCCCACCTCTGGTTAGTCTTTTAAAAAAAGTGGTATAGGAGCGACTTACTGTAAGTGTATAAGCAAAAGTATTTTTGATTTTTGCTTTTTGAAATTTTTATTAACTAACGTCAATTTTGAATAATTGAATGATGAATTTTGAATATAAGCAACTGACAATCAATCGAATAAAAAACAATCTGTTCGATTCATTTTTGTCATTTTAGACAAAAGTGCAAGTCAAAATTTTGTATTCCTTTGAAAATCAATTAATTATATCCAAAACTTACGTTAACTAAGACACAAGACTTGTATGCTATGGAAGCGAATACTTATAATTTAGTTCGCAAAGTAGAGAAACATCAAGTTATTTAATCTTGTAGCATGTTCACAGCAATTACCTCCCATCCCCCCTTTTTTTTACCATTAAAATAGAAGTTGATATTATTTTTTTGATTGAAGTATTTATTCCCCATAGTAAGCGTCAACAACTAAGTTCATCATTATTTTTTGACCTCCAAGCGTTTTAAGACCCGAGGAGTATTTATTTGATGAAGTTTTTTTTCGGCTACTTGAAACTTTAGTGCTTTGAAAAATAAGGCTATTATTTTTCAATAGTGCTTATAACTAATTTGAAATGATTAAAAAACTACAACTATTAACCGCAATTATTTTTTTGAGTATTGGCTTTATTGCTGAATTATCTGCTCAAGACCTCGTTTATCGGCCAATTAACCCTGCTTTTGGAGGGGACACCTTTAATTATAGCTGGCTTTTAAGTTCTGCTCAAGCTCAGGATTCTACAACCGACCCGAGCGAGGGAACGACTACTTCTAGTTTCACAAGAGCAAGTAGTTTAGAAACCTTTCAGCAACAATTGAATACCCAATTATTAAGTCAATTATCTCGAAATCTTGTTACTAGTCAATTTGGCGAAGAAGGCTTAGAAGATGGTAGCTATAATATTGGTACGCTAGAAGTGAATGTCGTTACAGGAGCAGACGGTGTGACTATTTCGATTCTCGATATTTCAACAGGAGAATCAACAGACGTAATTATCCCATTTTTTTAGATAGGATAATAGACTACTAATAGTAAGATGAAATAAACTTACATTTTTGGAAGTCAAACATTTAGTTAAAACACTTAAAATAAACTATTTATATAACTATTTTTTTGACAAACGATAAATTTATTTTATCGTGTTCTCTAACAACAACTATTTTTGAAACTATTATAAAAACATTATGGGCAAGCAATTATTAAAAAGCTGGTTCGCCCTATTAGCTAGTATGCTGATTTTACAAAGTTGCGGTACTTTTATGCAGCAACCCGTACAATCAGAGGAAGCTAGAATTGGCGAAGATACCCAGACAGGTATAGACCTTAAAAATTTGCCTCCTCCTAAGGATAAAATTGTAGCTGCGGTCTATCAATTTAGAGACCAAACTGGGCAATATAAAACAGGAGGGGGATTCTCTACCGCCGTCACTCAAGGTGGTACTAGTATTTTGTTAAAGGCATTAAAAGATTCTGGTTGGTTTGTTCCAATAGAAAGAGAAAATGTCAATAACTTATTGAATGAAAGAAAAATTGTGCGAAATACTCGAGCACAATTTAATGCCAAACAAGGCTTAAAGCCATTACTATACGCCAGTGTCCTACTGGAAGGAGGTATTATTTCTTATGACCAAAATGTTATTACGGGTGGTGCGGGACTGCGTTATTTCGGAGCAGGTGGCTCTGAGCAATATCGACAGGACCGAGTGACCGTTTATTTGCGGGCTATTTCTGTGCAAACAGGAGAAGTGCTTAAAGTAATTTATACTTCAAAAACTGTCTTATCTCAATCCGTAGATATAGGTCTTTTTAGGTTTGTAAGCTTTGGTAAATTATTAGAAACAGAGACTGGCCTGACTTATAATGAGCCTACACAAATCGCTGTTTCTGAAGCGATCAGTAAAGCAGTGCAGGGAATGATCATAGAAGGAATTGAGGATAATTTATGGAATTTAGGAGAGCGAAGATTTGAAGCAGATGAACAAATTAGGGCTTACAAAAGAGAAAAAGAAGAAGCTCCACAAATTGACCTTTTAGGTAAAAAACAGGATAATCGAAGGAAAAAATACTCTGCTGGATTTAGTACTTCTAGTTTACTATATTCTGGAGATTTTCCAAATGCCAGAGTTAGAACAGGCGTAGAATTTAGTTTTAATTATGAATTGAATCCAGCGATTGGCTTTCAAGCCAATTATGGAATTAGCAGCGTAGAAGCCGAACGATTCTATTTTTCTAATGTCAGTTATTTAGAGGCTAATCTGGTTTACAGAGCATTGCCCTATGATATTTTTACTCCTTACGCTTTTGGTGGTTTTGGTATCATAACAGAGAATGATAGACACCCACTAGATTTTGCCGTGCATACTTTTACAAAATTAAATCTGGGGTTAGGAGGAGAACTATTATTGAATGACCGTTTTAGTGTTCGTGCTTCTCTAGATTATAATGCCATTTTGAGTGACAACTTAGACAGAGTAGAACAGGGGCGTTATAACGATTTTTATTGGAGAGCTAATGTTGGGGTGAAATATTATTTTGGTGCACCATTAGAAAGTAAACGGAAGTTTAAATTAAAAGGAAAATACAGACGATAGAATGATTGTATTGTGTGATAGTCAATATCCTAGTGCGGCAAACATAAAATGGAGGGTAGTTTTTATCGGTTGCCACCAATTAATTTAAAATTGATTAGGACAATAGTAAACGATCAACTGTTTACTGCAGCGTGTACTAGTTACAATCATACAATTTTACATCTTGTGGAGTATAAGTAGAAGGATAAGCAGTTACTGTTAGGTATTAAATTTAAGATTTAAGATATTAAATTTAATACTTCCTATCTATTGTGCTAGAATTATAGTAAATTATACTTCTTTCTATGCACCATTAAGTATTGATGAAAAAATAACTACCGTTTTTGTATTTTTAAATTGATTATTTTTCTATAGTTTTTTAACTCACACAAAAAATAATCATTTTAAAAATGTGGAACTTATTTTTTCATCATTCCTAATCTTACTCCCTTTATTTTTATTCCCCCCTCCAATACAATCAGAGAAAATAGTAAGAAAAATTTTTGATTTTTCTTATGAAAAGTATAAAAAATGAATTTTTTTAAAATATCTATATTAGCATTCATACTACTCTTATTAAACAGTTGTAGAGAAGATACTATTCAACCAATCCTGTTGGGTTCAATGGTAGGAACAGTTATTCGAGATGCCGATAATGTAGCTGTTAGTGATGCGATTATTTCTACAACCCCTCCTACAAGTTTAGTTCAAACAGATGAATTTGGGCGTTTTGCCTTTAATGATATTGAACCCGGTACTTATACGATTCGTGCAGAAAAAGAAGGGTTTGCTCCAGAAGTAGAATCCATCACTGTATTTGAAGAAAGTACGGCTAATGTTATTATCAAATTAGCACCAGATACTTTGTCTAATACAGCCCCTACCGTACCTAATTCTCCTGTGCCTGAAGATAATGCTATTGACCTAGATGTTGACCTATTACTGGAATGGACGGCTAGTGATGTTGACCGAAATGACGAACTACGTTTTGATGTATTATTATGCACAGGAAATCAAACTAATTGTGAAATAGTGGCTATGGATATTACAGTGGACACTTTAAATATTAGCGATTTAAGACATAATACGGTTTATTTTTGGCAAGTTATCGCTAAGGATAAAGCCGTTGAGGTTTTTAGTAATATTTGGAGTTTTAAAACCAAACCATTTCCAAATCATCGCTTTGCATATGCTAAATTTAGTGAAGGCAAATATGATATATTTTCTGCTAATGAAACAGGAGAAGAAATCCAATTGACTTTTGGTGAGGGAAGTAACTATCGTCCAAGGATTAGCCCAGACCGACAAAAAATTGCTTTTATCAGCAATGTTGGCATTGAACCACATCTTTTTGTTATGGATAGAGATGGTAGCAATCAAATCCAAGTGACTAAAGAAGTGCCGATTGACGCCTTTAATAATTTTGATTTAGATTTTTCTTGGTCTCCCGGTAGCGGCCAATTATTGTATATGAATAATGCCATGTTGTATACTATTAATGTTGATGGTACAGATTTGCGGGCTATCGCACAAGCTCCCGAAGGAGATACTTTTTCCGAAGTAGATTGGATGTTTTCTAATGAGGGAGATCGTATTGTTGCGAGAGTGACAGGGAATACTATCTATGAATCAGATATATTTATACTAGATCTTGACGGGAACTATTTGAGGCAAATTTTTACGGATATTCCAGGTAGAACAGGAGGATTACAATTTTCTGTCGATGGCAACTTTGTATTATATACCCACGATGTCTCTGAATTTGAGAATGCAGCAGGTCGCCAATTAGATACACATGTTTTTGTTAAAAACTTAGAGAATAATGTCACTTTCGATTTGTCAGGTATAGAGTTCAGAGGGAAAGAGGCAGGAACGAATGATTTAGACCCAAGGTTCTCCCCCGATGGGGCTAGAATTATTTTTGTCAATACGAATAATGATGGGATTTCGGCTCGGAATATTATGGTAATGGATATAGATGGCAGAAATCGAACAGTCTTATTTGAAAATGCAGAGATGCCTGACTGGCAGTAAATTTTAAGGTGATGTATCAAATGTACGGCTTGGTTAGCGCGAGGCTGAAGTCTCGCACCAACAAGTAGCCTTACATTTGATACATCGCCATTTTAATAATTAATAGCCTACTTTTAAGTAAAATAATATCAATCACTATTAAACCTTGAATGAACAAACTTAAAGGACATATTATTCTATTATTTGCCTTATTAGGGATGTTTTCTACTCCACAAAATCTAACTGCACGACCAGATACAACTATTGTTGTGCCTATACCAGAGATTACTGCTAATAACCCTGTTTGTGAAAATTCGACCTTAAAACTAGAAACGCCTTTTCAAGATGGGGTCATTTTTCATTGGTTTAACACAGAAGGTACGGAAATTTCAGTGGTAGCAACAGCTACTGTGCCTGATATGCAATTATCTATGGCTGGTGAATATGCGCTAATCGCAGAATTGAATGGTTGTTTTTCTGAACGAGCTACCATCAATATTGAAGTAGCAACTAGGCCCGATACGCCAATTGTAACTAATAATGGACCTTTGTGTGAAGGGGATACATTGCGATTAGATGGTCCTAACTTACCAAACACATCCTATAAATGGATTGACCCTTTTGGTACGGTTATATCGAATGAAGAAGATGTTATCATTTCTAATATTCCAAAAGAGTTGGCGGGAGATTATTTTTTAGAAATCACTCAATTCGGCTGTGCTAGTAACTTAGGTGCTACTACAGTTGGTATAATTGCAATTAATGAAATTCCAGAGTTGACAATTAGTGGCCCAGCTTGCGAAGGAGATAATTTATTTATTAAAGGTCCACAGATTATTGGCGCCAATTATAATTGGACTGGACCAAATGGATTTGAATCTAATGATATTGATTCTTTATTATTTGAATCAGTGACCACTAGTTTGGCAGGAGAATTTACCTTGACCTTAGAAGCGGATGGTTGTAAAAGTCCCGCAGGAACAATAAATGTAGAGGTGTTTGCCAAACCTACGGCAATCCTTTCAGGAGGCGGAGCTATCTGTGAAGGAACTAATGAAGAATTGTCTCTGCAATTGAGTGGAACCGCTCCTTTTGAGATTATCTATGCCTTAGATGATGAACCTCAGCAAACAATAATGACTTCTCTAAATGATTTTAAAATAGAGATAGAAGATGATGGAGACGGCACTTACTCTTTAGTAAGTATGTCTGATAAAAATGGATGTGCTGCTACTCTATCGGGAACAGCAACAGTTAATGTCTTACCTACTCCCCAAATCAGATTGATTACAGACACTTTATGTGGAGATAATTTAGAAAATTATCAGGTAAAAATTAACGTTATTAGCGGCACACAACCCTATAATTTTCAGGGGATTCAAGGGGAGCTAATTGACAGTATTTTTACTAGCGAATTGATTCCAAGCGGGAGTGCTTATGGCTTTCAAATTAGCGACGATAACAATTGCCAAACTCCACAAATTACAGGACAGCATAATTGTGGCTGTGCAACCAATGCTGGAACCGTTGACCTTACGCCTATTACTGTATGCGGTTCGGAAACAGTTGAAATCACACATTTTGCGGACGAAATATTAGATGGAAATGACCAATTAGTATTTGTGTTACATGATACACCAAATGGCTTAGGGAATATTCTAGCTACTTCATTAACACCAAGTTTTTCATTTTCAGATGAGTTAAATTTTAATCAAACTTATTACATTTCTCCTGCGGCAGCGAACCAATCAGACACTTTGATTGATTTTGATGACTTCTGCTTGTCCGTAGGAATGGGAACGCCTATTACCTTCTTGCCTATACCTACTGCGCCCATTATTTCTGGAACGGAAAGTATTTGCCCTGGTACCGCTTTATCTCTAGCCGCAACTAGTTTATCAGGAGCAGAAAAATATATTTGGGAAACGCCTAATGAAATTATCGAAACCCCTACCGCTCAATTATTAATTGACCCTATTGACGCAGATTATACGGGGGATTTTCGAGTAGCAGTAGTAAAAGACGGATGTGCTTCTTTATCTTCCGAAGATTTTTTTGTCATTGTGACAATTCCCACAGGACAGGCCGTGGCAGGAGACGATACTATCTCTTGTGGGAATCCAGTATTTTATTTGGACGCTTCACCTCCTGAATTTGGTTTTGGTAGTTGGAGCGAAAGTGGAGGAGGTGCTTTTATCGAAGACATTTTCAACCCACAAAGCAAAGTAAGTAGTTTGCAAGAAGGACCGAATGTATTTCATTGGGTACTTTCAACGGAGGATTGTCCGACTTATGAAAGCGATTCGGTTATTATTTTTTATCGACCCAACGCTTTGGCAGTCAATGATAATTTTATCTTAAACGAAGAGGAAGCCGTTTTGGATTTAAATGTTTTGGAAAATGATGTTACCCCAGAAGGGCATACTATTTGGGTCGAACTATTGAATCAAACTCATCAAGGTGTGGTAGATCAACTAGATGAAGATGGAAATTTCTCTTATCGTCGTTTTTTTAATGAATTTCAAGGAAATACTGTATTTGACTACTTACTTTGTTTTGAAACACCAACTTGCCCTACTCTATGTGATACAGGCGCAGTTAGTATTGAAGTATTTTTAGACCCACTAGATCCTGGTGTCTATGTTCCTGATGGCATTACACCGAATAATGATGGGGTCAATGATAGGTTGATTATCGAAGGAATAGAAAATCATGAAGAAAATGAATTATTGATTTTTGACCGTTGGGGAAATATAGTATTTCAGGCAAGCCCTTACAAGAATAGCTGGGACGGAAGTTATAATAATACAGGCCTACCAGAAGGAGCTTACTATTATGTCTTAAAAACAGATGTGACCAATAAAAGAACTTTAAAAGGGCGGGTCTATATTATTCGTTAAGTAACATAGCGCTCTGAGCTGTGAATTAATTCTATTAAGAAAACGCATACTATACCACCACAACTCACAGAGCTATGTTACAGCAATACACAGCTCACAGAGCCGTGTTATAAAAAAAAGCTATGTATAAACAACTAGAAAATACTAACTATTTTCCAAAGCGGGCAATGATTGCAAGCTGCATAGCCTATTGTTTGATTTTTATTACTTCGCTCAAAGCACAACAATTACCAACCTTTATTAATTATTCGAATAATTGGAGTTTGTTAAATCCCGCCGCCGTTTCTCCCGATTTTTTAGTCAACGACTATTATAGATTAAGCCTACAAGCTACTTATAGACAACAGTGGGTAGGCGTGGAAGATGCGCCAGAAACACAGAGTTTTTCGGGAACATGGATGCCAGAAAATCAACCAATTATATTAGGGGGTCAATTATTAAATGATAAAACGGGGGCAATTGGCTTGACAGGCGCATATGGCCAATTTGCCTATCGCTTACAATTCAATCGCAAACACTTTATTTCGGCAGGAATTAATGCTGGTTTAGTGCAATATCGTGCAAAAGTCTCAGAGATTAGGTTATTAGAAAAGAATGATATTCTATCCGCCCAAGATGGAAATAAAATAATTCCTGATTTTGGTCTAGGCGTTTTTTATCAATACGATGATTGGTTTTATGCGGGTTTATCCATACCGCAAACTTTTGGTATTACGAATGTTTTCGCCTCCGATAATCGACAGTATCAATTGACCCGTGTTAGACATTATTATGCACTAGCAGGGGCTAATATTTACTTAAATAGAGATAAAACGAGTTATTTTGCTTTTTCTTCTTGGGCTAAGTATTTACCGAATGCTCCTTTTACTTTAGACTTAAATGCTAAATATTATTTTCAAGACATTTTTTGGTTAGGTATAGGAGGAGGAACTACTGATTTGGCACACCTTGAGGTAGGATTTATTGTAGGAAATGGAATTGGTTATTTAGACGGGCGCTTATCCCTTGGTTTTGGTTACGATTTTGCGCTGAGTACACAAGCACAACTATTAGGCAATACAGTAGAATTAACGGTAAGATATAGCTTTGAAGAGTAGCCCGAAAGGTGGAGAGACTGAAGAGCGGAGCGGCCTAATTGCCTTTCCGCTCTTCCGCCTTCTTAACCATCTACTAATTCTCTACCAGCCATCGTAAATGCTTCTAAATCGCTTAAAAGCTCTTTTGCTTGAGCGGCAATAAGGTTTAATTCGCCAACATTTTGCTCTAATTTTTGACGAATAGAACTCGCTACCAAGACCATATGGAAATCATTCCCTGCTTCTAATACTTGTGTTACTTTTTCAATGCTCACTTTAGCTTCTTGATAAGATTTATCCCATTTCTGACGCAAGACTGCATTTTTTTCCAACTCTGTATTTCTGAGTGATTCTTTATTAATATTATTTACCAATTCGTCTAATTTTTCAAAATAGGCTTCTGAGGTGGTCCCAACTTTTTCAAAATCACTTTTGAATCCTTTGTATCGTTTTTGAATACCTGACCATTGCTTTTCAAAATCCTTTGATACCTTGGGTAAATCAGGATCCTCTTCAGTTAGTTTTTGTTCCGCATTTTCTAAACTAGAAACTAGTTTAACGGATAATGCCTGACGGTTTTCTTCAAAATCATTGATAGATGATTTTAATCGCTCACCATGTTTCATGGCATTTTTAGTCGTTTTGTTTCTGCAAGCAGGCAAAATTAGTACTGCTGCAAAAAGGAATAATACTATATTTTTCATCATTTCTATTATTTATTTTATTTAAATGAATAACACAAAAATAAACGATTTAATATTGACAAAAAAATAACTTAGTCTTTTATTTTTTGATTTTTAAGAACCAAATATCTAGAAATAAACTAGTAGCTAGCGGTCGAATTTAATTTTCAATTTTAAACCATCTTAGGCAGGAATTGAAGTTGAGGTTGAGATGGAGGTTGAAATTTGAAAAATATCGACATTTCAAAATATCGATTCTGATTTGTATCGGAATTGGTTTTAAAGCTTTGTTAAGGGGCAAAAAAAAAGCGAAAGGATAAATCCTTTCGCTTCAAAATCACGTTTAGGTTGAAACCGACAAATAGATCATAAATGACCCTCCTATTGCCCATAACGTTCCAAATTTATCTTTAATCGGGGCTAATTTGATAGTATTGAATTATAGCAATTATTTAAATTGTCTAAAATTAGCGCTGATTATAAATGGGAATTAATAGTTAATGCCCAATGCTTTTAATGTCTCAAGATTTAAGTTACCAATTGGTAGACCATTATCTGTTTGGAATTGCTTTAATGCAGTTTGAGTTTGTAAACCCATTACTCCGTCAATTGGTCCAACTGTATACCCTTTTGCTTCTAAAGCTCTCTGTACACCTCTTACTGTTGAGCTAGATGTTTTAGCAGCACACAAGATTTCTGTCCATACAGAGTAACCACCTTTCTTAACTAATCTTCTTTCGTTAACCGTTTTGTATTTAGCAGGAATTGCTACTTCTGATACAGATTCTGGGCTAACTAATACTTTTGTTGGTACGTTTTTGTACTGAGCATCAACTGGTATTTCAACAACTTTTGAAGGCTCAGAAATTACTCGCTTAGTAATTGTTTCATACTGAGCAGGAATAATATCTTCTGTTGTAGTTGCTGGCTGGTCCAAAACTTGGTACTTTTCAGTTCTGTACTTAGCAGGTACTTCTTCGTAACAAGCAATGTAACAATCTTCTGGATTGTCAGAAAAGCAATTAGGGTCTTTTTTCTTCTTTACCCATTGTCCTCTAGCCTCAGAAACCAATACGCTTCTTGTTTCAGTTCTGTACTTAGCAGGTACGGTTCTTACTCTTCTTTGTTCAGGCTTAACCAAAACTTTTTCAGTAACTTTAGTGTACACAGCTGGAATTACTTTATAATCAGTTCTTCCTTCTTTTACTAAAAGTCTTTCCGAACCATTTTCGTAAACAGCAGCTACTTTACTTAATTTAGTAGATGCTTCTTTTACTAATACTTGCTGGCTTACTGTTTCATAAACATCAGCAGCTTTACATTTTGCATAACACTTACCAAACTCTTGAGTTGGTGGTAAATCATCAAAAGGTATGTCTTGCTCTTGTGCAATTACGGTAGTTGTAAACATTAAAGCTAATAAAAACACACTTAGTGTAGTAAAAACTTTCATAGTTGAGTTGATTTGTGAAATTGTTAATAAAATATTAAAAATAGGTTCTTGTATAAGTAGACGCTAATATTTATACCAAGTCACATTTTTTAAAATTATTATTTGAAATCTATTTTTAAAAAAAATAACAATGGTAATTATATTAATGAATATTAATAATAATTGTAGAATAATTACTTTTCAGGTTATATAATGATTGTGAGGAAATTGCAGTAAAATTATGCGCTTGCAAAGCTCTTATTGTTTGTTTGCTAATAGGGAAATTTGTTTTAGCTTGCAATAATGTGTGGCAATTTATCATAATAATGCTTGAATTTCCAAATTATTTGATGAGAAAATACAATGTTAGATTTACATTTTTTTTGCAAATATATGTTAAAAATAAACATAATGTGATTCATTTTATGAAATTAATTTTCCATTATAATTTTAAGCACTTAGTAATCAAGACTTTGATTAGCATTGTATTGTTAGATAAAAAAAAATAAGTGAAAAAAAATTATATTTTGTAATGTTAGAAAAAAAAAATCCATGTAGTAAATTAGCGATTTTTACTACACGGATTTTTTTTCTTTTTGGCTTAGAGCATGTTTAAAATTCCATCAATTGGCTACAAGCGGCAAATTTCATCTTGTAGGTTGTTAAAAATTTTGACCAGCCAAAAGGAGGCTAAAAATTTTTGCCTACTACAAAACAAAATTTGCTCCCTTTCGGTCTGCATGAAAATTTAAACATGCTCTTAGTAATGACGACGGTATTTCTTAGTATTAGGGATTTAGCGAATAATAACCTACGCATTTGAGCTTGTCTTTTTTACCTCATACTGCGTTAAAAAT
>CAYMSC010000109.1:0-14760 GCA_964392805.1 uncultured Saprospiraceae bacterium | reverse complement strand
TAGAACCAAAATAAGCTCGTCCAGATGACCAACTTATTATTTCGTCGTTACTTACTAGCCAACCCATTATTCTTGATATACATTTTCAATAAAAAATAATATTTCTCAAAGTATAATATTAGACCATTATTTCCACACTTTAGAATCAATTAGCAAATGAAATTAATAGTCAACCTAATAACCACACGAAGACACTACTTTATCATTTTTTATTTTTTGTAATAGCTATGGACAGACGCCTACTTTGGAGATTGTTCATTAACGATAAATAGTTAAAATCACCAATCTGACCATACCAAAAGAATATAATTAAGTAACATTAAAAAAATAACTTGAACATCTAATATCCGTGTCCCTTTAATAATCCGTGGGAAATCAATATAGGATGTTCACTTTATTCTTTATCTGTTACTAAGTATAATTTCTAAACCTTTGAAACTTTTAAAATGAATTTTCTTTCCAACAAATTAAAGCTTAAAAAACACTTCCTTACAATTTTATTCTTTTTCATTTTTTTTTGTGGACATACACAAACATCAAACCTTGAAGTACTTTATCAATCCGATAATCACCTTGGCGGTATTGAATATTCAGAGGGTTATGTTTATTGGGTAGAGATAATGGATGGCGAGTTGACTTTTTTTAGTTTAAAAAATGGAAATTTCAGATTTAGTCAATTGCCTAGTGAATTTTCTGATTGTCTTACTATATTAGGTATGTATAGATATCTAGAATATGGTTTAATTGATAATATTAATGGACCAGACCAAATGGGTTGCAATCAGTCATTTGAATTAGAACAAGACATTATAACAGAAGATACCAGAAATTTGGGAACCCCATGTACAGGTTTTGAAAACTATATTTTTTTAGAGAAAAATCGCTCAGGCCATCTTTTTAATATAAATTCCCAGACTAGTACACCTTTAAATCTTGAAACTTCTCAGTTTAGCTATGGTGTATCTAATATCTGCTCTATGAACGATAGTTATATCAAGTTTAAAGGCTTTAAAAAAGATAAAATAACTGGTGCTAATTTAGGAGAGGCTATTGTATTATATAACTGGAGAAATCATAAATTAGAGGAAATTTATTGCTCTCCTCGTTTTTTGCATTTTTCGTTTTCTAACCCTACTGTTAAAGGTAATAAGATAGCGTTTACGGAGAATGGATCTGTTGTCGACCAAATTCCTGAAAAACTCCATTTTTACGATGGCGAACAGATACATTTAATCACACAAGAATCAAGTAGTGATGCTTTACCTTATTTAAATGGTTTGGCTTATACTACAAATCAAGGATTGTTTTACTGGGAGGATGGAATAACTATTCAATTAAGTGATGATGCTCATAAGATCGCTGTTGATGGAAATATTCTTGCTTGGTTTTCAGGGTTTTCGGAAACCTCTGCAATTAACTTCTATGATGGTAGTATTGTTAAACAGATTCTTTTAGATGGTGATCCAGAAGAAAGGGTTCTCCACCTAATTAATGGTACCTCTTTCTTAATTCAACTAAATAATTTTAATAACCCCACTAGTTCTATTGTTAAAGGGGATCACGGATTTATTGCAAAATTCGATGTAGACAATGATGGTTTTTTTAGTGATGTGGATTGTGATGATAATAATGCAAGTATCAATTCAGGAGCTACAGAGATACCCAACAATGGGATAGATGAAGATTGCAATGGTAGTGATTTAGTAACTGCTGTTGATAATGACAATGATGGTTTTACCAGTGATATAGACTGTGATGATAATAATGCCAGTATTAATCCAGCCGCAGAAGAGGTGGCTAATAGTGGGTTTGATGAAAATTGTGATGGCGAATCTTTAATCATTGACAATGATAATGATGGCTGGAATTCTAGCATTGATTGTGATGATAATAATCCTAATATTAATGGTGGAGCTACAGAGATTCCTGATAACGGCATCGATGAAGATTGTAATGGTAGTGATTTAGTAACCGCTATTGATAATGACAACGATGGTTTTACCAGTGACGTAGACTGTGATGATAATAATCCTAATATAAATACAGGAGCGACAGAAATAGCCAATAATGGCATCGACGAAGATTGTAATGGTAGTGATTTAGTAACCACTGTTGATAATGACAATGATGGTTTTACCAATGACATAGATTGCGATGATAATAATGCAAGCATTAATCCAGCCGCAGAAGAGGTGGCTAATAGTGGGTTTGATGAAAATTGTGATGGCGAATCTTTAATCATTGATAATGATAACGATGGCTGGAATTCTAGTATTGATTGTGATGATAATAATCCTAATGTTAATGGTGGGGCTATCGAAATAGCCAATAATGGCATCGACGAAGATTGTAATGGTAGTGATTTAATAACGGCTATTGATAATGACAACGATGGTTTTACCAGCGACGTAGACTGTGATGATAATAATCCTAATATAAATACAGGAGCAACGGAAATAGCCAATAATGGCATTGATGAAGATTGTAATGGTAGTGATTTAGTAACTGCTGTTGATAATGACAATGATGGGTTTACCAATGACGTAGATTGTGATGACAATAATGCGAATATCAATCCTGATGCAATGGAGGTCGCTAATAGTGGTTTTGATGAAAATTGTGACGGCGAATCTTTAATCATTGACAATGATAACGATGGCTGGAATTCTAGTATTGATTGTGATGATAATAATCCTAATATCAATGGAGGGGCTACTGAAATACCTAATAATGACATCGATGAAGATTGTAATGGTAGTGATTTAGTAACCGCTGTTGATAATGACAACGATGGGTTTATCAGTGATGTAGATTGTGATGATAATAATCCGAGTATAAATGCAGGAGCAACGGAAATACCCAACAATGGCATCGACGAAGATTGTAATGGTAGTGATTTAGTAACCGCTGTTGATAATGACAATGATGGGTTTACCAATGACATAGATTGTGATGATAATAATGCGAATATCAATCCTGATGCAATGGAGGTGGCTAATAGTGGTTTTGATGAAAATTGTGATGGCGAATCTTTAATTATTGATAATGATAACGATGGCTGGAATTCTAGTATTGATTGTGATGATAATAATCCAAATATCAATGGTGGGGCTACCGAAATACCTAATAATGACATCGACGAAGATTGTGACGGAGAGGACCTAGTACAAGTTATTGATGAAGATGGAGATGGTTTTACTACCGTAATTGATTGTAATGATAATGATGCAACCATTAATCCAATAGCGGATGAAATACCCAATAATGATATAGATGAAGATTGTGATGGCATTGCTTTAGTCATTGATGAAGATGGCGATGGGTTTAATTCTGACGAAGATTGTGATGATAATAATGCCAATGTCTATACTGGTGCTACCGAGATTCCCAATAATGGCATTGATGAAGACTGTGATGGGGAAGATTTAGTACAAGTTATTGATGAAGATGGTGATGGTTTTACTACCGCAATTGATTGTAATGATAATGACCCATTGATTAATCCGGGAGCAGAAGAAATAGGTGGGAATGATATAGATGAGAATTGTGATGGGGAGTTTACTACTAGTACTTTGGAACAAACTATTGCCAAGGCATTTATTGTTTTTCCAAATCCAACGACTGGCATGCTATATTTAGAAGAAAATGAGTATTTGTCGAATGATTTTCAAATAGAAATCATTGATTATTTGGGCCGAAGAGTCCATTATGGGGAGTTGAAAAAACAATCCATTATGACAATAGATATTCAATCTTTAAATACAGGTATTTATTTATTAAAAGTACCGACTTCTTATGGCACTATTAGCAAAAGAATTATTTTAGTAAACTAAGCGCTTGTTTTACTGTACCGACGAATTCATTCGTCGGTATAGTAACAACTTACCTTCGATAACTATCCTTATCGGATGAGCTAATTTTATCAAAACTACTCTGCTATCCTTAGCTCCACACTACCCAATTCTTCTCCTTGCACCACTACTCTATCGCCTGCTTTAATTTTGCCACCCTATTTAAATTAATTACCCAACTACTCTTTTTTCATACACGCTATTTGTTTGAAGCAGCCTTTGAAATACATTTAATAGCATTGGCAATGCCGCTGTTGACAATTGCTTTAATCGCCACGCAACATGTCCGTCGGGACGTACTAAAATAGCCCCTGTCGATTCTATTTCGCATAAAGTTATTACATCTGTAAAGACCTTTTCAGACAATTCTAATTCATCCAGTCGTATCAAATATAATTTTTTCTGTACGTTTTCAGGTAACTCCTTAATCGCTTCCTCCCAATGATTTCCTGCTTCTCGCACTAATAAGGTAAATCGTTTATAATCTAATAAATCGTGACTTGAAAAGTCATCTTCTTGAAAATCTATGTGTGGAAATCTGGCACCAGGTCTTGCAGATGGAATGTATTCCGTTACTCGATTATTGGGTGTTACTAAATCTGTTCCGTCTGAAATAATAGCCCCTTCTTCGTAAGTATAGCCAATATCTAAACCGATTCTATCAAAATGGGCGACTTGGTCCGCAATAGTCGCCAGTACCTTTTCCTTTAGCTTTGGAGACGTATGAAATTTATCCATTTTTTTAGTTATCCTAGTCGTTCCCCAATCTAATATTTTATCTTGCCAAGCTGTTGGTAACCATTTGATTGGTATCGTCTGTTTAAATTTTGCCATTTTCTCCAACCCCTCCCTTTCTAAACCAAATGCCTCAATGACTTCTAATATTTTATGATAATTGAAAACACTTTCTTCCGTGTTTTGGCGAGCAATCGGCAAGCGTTCCGACTCGTAAGTATCTAATAATTTTTCATCGGCAATGCCTTCTAAAACTACGGTTAATTTCCACCCGAGATTATGTGCATCTGCTATGCCTGTATTCATGCCTAATCCGCCTGTAGGAGGAAAACAATGGGCTGCATCTCCAATTAAGAATACTCGATTTTGTCGAAAAGTCTGAGCTAGTTGAGCAGACATTCGCCAAAAGCTAATAGATTTTATATCAATACTTATAGATTCATCTCCTAAGGATTTTTTGATTCTGTCTTGGAAAAAAGCCTTGGTAAATTGTTCTTTTTTTTCATAGTCCAAATAAATGGGTAACATGTAAACCCATCTTTTTTCGATATGATGTGCAATAAAGGTACCACCAGCTTTTGGATTCAAGACCCAGTATAATTTAGCAGGAGTTTTGAGGTGACTTCTTAAATCTTTTTCAAAATAAGCACTGACAAAATCTTGTATTTTTTCGGTGCCTTCGACGGGAATATTTAAAAATTTTCGACAACGGCTACCTGTTCCATCTGCGGCTAAAACATATTGACTTTGAATAGCAAAAGTCGTCTCTCTTTCTAAATCCATTATCGCACTCTCTACCCCGTTTTCGTCTTGGGTTAAAGATTCCCATTGTTGTCTAAAACGTAAATCAATTAAAGGATTAGCTTTTATACGTCGCAGTAATATTTTTTCTAAGGCTGTTTGTGAAATGTTCAAATAAGGCGTTGGCGATTTTAAATGCTGCTGGTATTTTTGCCTTCGCTCCTTATCTTCATATAAGTCTATTCTACCATATTCTTCGTTCACCGTTTTACAAAATAGAATCCTAGCACCATCGCTAAAAGGGGCAGCCTCTTTGGTTAATGCTTCATCCGTAATGCCCAGTTCTTCCAAAATTTCAATAGACCGAGCATTCAATTCATGTGCTTTAGGATGTAAATTAATCCCTACATTTCGTTCAACCACAATACTTGATATCCCTAGCTTTGCCAAGCATAAGGCACTGACCATTCCCGATGGTCCAGCTCCAATAATAAGCACTTCGGTCTTTTGCATTAAACTTTATTTATTTTTCGTAAGAAGTAAATAGTGGTAAGCAGAATAATAGTGAGTACTCCAAATACAAAGCCATTTTCTTCTGTGTCAAAAATATAGGTATGTTAATGGCCATTAATTAGTTGTCCTCCATAGACAGGAACTAGGAAAATCGCTGACCAAAAAACTGCTAAGTGCATGCCTTACCATAAAGCAGTAACTTTTAAATTGTCTTTTATTTTAGGTTGCCTAAACCAAATCAAATACAAATTGGCAAGCCCCGAAAAGAATAAAAATTCTAATAACCAGCCTAAATGAATACAGGCATATCTTACTCATTCCTTATTCATTAAATGGGAAGTACTTGTGTCTTTTAGCTTGGGGCAAAAAACGCTAAACAGCCAAGAGTCAATAGAATTTGGACGGTGTGGTAGTGTTTTGGTAGGTTCATCGTTTTGCTTTGAAATTTCCTAAAAAACAAAGATGATGAAAAAAAATAAAACTGCATAGGGGGTAGGATTAAATAATTCGTATTAGAATCAAACAATCTAATTATTCATTTAAAAAAATACATGATTCCAAACCTTACTTTTTCTAAGAACTCAGATGCTACATTTAGCATCCTAATATCTATAACATTTTAAAATTAAAACGCCATGAAAAACGTAAGATTGAAATTAGTCACAATATTAACTGTATTCGTATTTTTCACAGCTTGTCAGAAAGAAGAATTTGACATTGACAATAAATTTGAAGATACAGAATTCATAGAAGATTCAGGAATAGAAGATGATGGATTTGACCAAGCAGAGGACATTGATTTTGAGAACAATGACGATACAGATTTTGACAACGAAGTAGAAGATGATGGAACCTTAACTACATATAAAATCGACGGAGATAATATTATCAAGGTCAAAGACCATACTGTCTCTAATGATTTGCTCTCTTTTCAACAAGACAAGCAAAAGCATCAAGAAATGTGGAGCTATTATACTCGCTTAATTCCTGCAAAATACAGAACTAAAATTGTTGAATTTGTAGTAATTCATGGACGAGGAGAATTAGGTGGCTACGTAGCACCTATTAATGAGAATGATTTAAGTAAATGGAGAATGGGTTTATCAATTGACTTAGCGGAAGACCTCGGGACTATTAACGTCAGTGAAGACTTTGCCTATGTGACTATTCATGAAGTTGGACATGTTTTGACACTTAATGATGAACAAGTAGTCGCAGGAAATGAAGGCAATTGTTCTACTTTCCATACAGGTGAAGGTTGTAGCTTTAGAGCGTCTTACATCAACGAATTGTATGAATTAGGCTGGAAAGATATCTATCAAGAATTCCAAAATGTTGACACAGAAGCACAAAGAGAAGCCTTTTATAACAAATATCAAGACCGATTTGTCACTAATTATGCAGCGACTAATCCAGGAGAAGATGTAGCAGAAGTATTTGCGGTGTTTGTGACACAAGATGATCAACCAACAGGGAATAGCATCGCTGACCAAAAAGTACGATTGATGTATAATTATCCAGAGTTAGTAGAATTGAGAAATTCTATTCGAAGAGACCCTGTTTTAAGAGCGATGCAACCAGGTAGCTGGAAAAGAATTGGCTGTAAGCACAAACATAGAAAGCAGCATCAGCATGTAGGACATTCCCACTAAATAAAATGGTCTCTGACAAGTCCCTTGTAGAAGATACGCTATCTACGGCGGCTCAAAATATTCTTTGGTGAGCGCCTATTGAAAATAGTCGCCGTATGACATCACAGGATTTTTCAATGAACCAATAAAATAAGAAGTTAGTTTTGCTCAAATATAAATTTAAAGGGAACATCAAGCGGTTGGTGTTCCTTTTTTTGTTTCTATAATTTTAATAGGATATAAGCTGGTCATATTATCATTGGGTGCATCCCAAATTTATCCCATTTTTTGTATAACTCGTTGTTTTGACAATCTTACCAACACTATCTTTTACAATGGATAGCCATTTCGATTGTGATAGAATATCTCCATAAGCAATCTTATTCTCATTGGAGAAAAGAAATAGTTCTGTATTATTTTTTGAAGTAATTTCTATTCCAATGCAGTGGTCGCCTTTTATTCGTTTTACAGATATATCGTTTTGCCCATCTCCTTTAAGCCCATCTTTAGGTTGAAGCACATTAAGAAAGTAGGTATTTTTACTTTTTACGCTATTCTCGATTTTTAAGGTTTTTAAATGGATGCGCCGAAGATCATCTGGACGTTGCGGCGTCATCATTTCTTCTACTATCGTTTCATCAATGCTTGTATGGATTGCTTCTGGAAACAGCGTAAATATATTTAGTGCGCCCTTACCATTAAAAATTTCAAACTGGTCTTCGGTTCGTTTGCTGGCATATTTTTCAGAGTGAATACGCCACGTATAAGTGTGTTCCAGTTTGCTTTCTAATTCATCCAACAAAATGAAATAACCACATTGACTATTAATAATATGACGAGCATTACGGGTTAATTTCATTTCTGGGTAATACATTCGGCTGGATTCGCCGATGGCATAAATATATCCGTCTTTATTAGAAAAAGCTTCAATTTCCGCAATCGCGTTTTCTGGAACATCTCTCCAGACATTGTGAATACCTTTGCAATTCAAGTCAAATAAAACGGGGTCGCTCAAATCACCCTCGTCCCATATTTTCTCTCCAACACAGCCTGTACCATCCACCGTAATCAAATTATGAATTTCTGCTCTGGAGGTACGGTTGTAGCCTTCGTCTATCACTAAGGGTGCTCCTTTATGCAAGAGTATGAAGTGGTTAAAGTCGACATGGTAATGTGTCAGACTACGAGTTCGCCAGCCATTTTTTTTATTTAATTCCCAACTGAGTTTCCATTGTTTATGCCCCCCAGGAGGACTTGATTTAAAAGAAAGGTGGGTAGCATCTGTTTCCCAACCAGAACGCATCACTACTAAACCAAGGTCTGGAAAGTATTTGGTTAATGGTAGGTTTTCTGGCGATTGCGGCACAATAGCAGGGTTATACCAAATTAGTTCTAAGAACGCTTCGGGTAAGATGCCAGGAAAAACTTTACTTTGGTAAGCTTCTCTAAATAGAAATTTAGTGCGCACTAATTCCCCTAACCATTGTGCATATCCGTTGTCATGCTCTGATGCAAATTTATAGTAACTGCAAATGGAATGGGAACTTCTTCTATCATGTGTATCTCCAAAATTGATATTTTCTTCCCAGTTTGGAGCAGATTGATAGAGTCGATAATAGAAGGTATTTTTAAGAAAATCTGTTTCAAAGTAGTTTGGTCCACCATCTTTTCGAATTAGGTCGGCGGCTGAGAGAAAGGAATTCATGGCATAACGCCAATATACTGTTCCTTCATAGTTTGAACCATCTTCTGGCAAATAGTCAAAGACTTTTTCAAAGTTGCTTTTAATTACTGAAATCCAATGTTCTGCTCCCGGATGTTCAGAACGAATAGCATAAGCGGTTGTTAGTAAGCCTGAATAATTAATCCAATTATGGTTCTGCCAAAAATCTGTTGACCAGCAGTTCCCTTTGTTTACTTCTCCATAATTAAAGATTTTATTTCCTTGAAGAATTAACTTGTTGAGAAATTTAGTCCGCTCTTCTGATGTAAGATGGTCTTTAAGCCAGTCATAGGATAGGCCCAAACCAAATAGCAACCAAGAAGCACTAAGGTCCACATCAACTAGAAAGCCATATCCCCATACGTCATAGTCCACCGCTGTAAAAATCCATCGTTTGGCTTCCTCCAAATAATGGTCTTGTTCCGTTAATAGGTACGCCAGGCTCAAGTTGGCTGCCGCCATTCCCATATAAGTAATACTAGTAGGAGGAGGAGCTTTGGAAAGTACCTCACTTTCATACATACGGCATTGTTCGATGAGTCGAGTAAAATGTTCATGTCGAGTAGTTTTAAGTGCTGCTTTAAATAGGTCTAGCTGGTCGTTTATTAATAAATAATTCATTTTGCTTTTTTTAAAACCTTACCTTTTTATTTTCCCCGAAGTATCCCCTTCCATTAAACTTATCACGTTTTCCCGAGACACCAAATTTACATCCCCAGGAACCGTATGTTTTAAGGCACAAGCAGCAGAAGCAAAATTCAAAGCTTGTATATCCTCTTCATAATGCAATAAGCCAAAAATTAAACCAGCAACAAAGGCATCTCCTGTACCAACACGGTCTATGACGGGAGTAATGTTCAACATTTCCGTTTTAATATATGCTTGTCCATTCCACATTTTGCCCTGTATTTGCTGGTGAGATGCACTTAGCGATTTTCTGGTTTTCCCCACCACTTTCCTAATTCTTGGGAAAGTGCTCATTAGTTGTTTAGCCGAATTCCGAAATTTACCCTCTAATCCACCAATCCCAAACATTTCACGAATACCACGTCGGCTAGTAATAACAATATCACAATTTTGCACCAATGCTGGCATCATTTCCTGCATGGTTTTCCCATAATTCCACATGTTTTTACGTGAATTAATATCCCCTGAAACCGTTATACCCATTCTATTCGCTGTTTTAATGGCATCAAGACAACATCTAGCAGCCCCTTCCGAAACGGCGGGGGTAATTCCTGTCCAATGAAACCAGTCTGCGTCTTTGAGCACATGTTCCCAATCGACCATTGACGGTTCTATTAAGGAGAAAGAAGACCCTACCCTTTCATAAATCACTTCACTAGGTCTATGCACTGCCCCTTTTTCTAAAAAATATTTGCCTATCATGTTTCCACCATAGAAAACATGTTCGGTATTTAACCAATGCTTCCGTAAAAATTGAGTGGCGGCTTTTCCAAGAGCATTGTCTGGAAAACGAGTCACATGAGCTGCTTTCATCCCAAGATAAGCACAGGAAATGGCTACATTTGCCTCCCCACCTCCATAAACAAGTTCCAAAGAAGTAGCTTGCGAAAATTTTGAATAGCCCGGTGGAGACAAACGCATCATTACTTCTCCAAATGTTATTACTTTTTTGCTCATACTATAATTTTGAATAGCCCCTAAATTTTCTCTTTGGTCAACACCCCATTAACTAACCTCCAAATTGCTGAAGGATTTCCATCAAGTAAGGCCTTTGGTAAAAGAGCAGCAGGATAGTCTTGGAAGCAAATTGGTCGCACAAATCGTTTGATTGCATTCGTTCCAACAGAAGTGGTTTGAACAGCAGTCGTTGCAGGATAAGGGCCACCATGGACCATTGAATGGCAAACCTCTACCCCAGTTGGGTAACCATTGATGATAACACGTCCCACTTTTTGTTCTAAAATAGAAAATAGGGCTGCATAGTCCTCAAAATCTTTTGGCGTACCATGTACTGTTGCCGTAAGATGACCTTTCAGTTTTTTGGCAGCTTCTAAAATTTGGGTCTTTGTTTCTGCTATGACCAAAACGTTAGATGGACCAAAATTCTCTTCTTCCAATAATTCATTATTATGAAAATTTTCTAGCGATGTTTTGAATATTTTAGCAGCTATATCAGTAGTCGTTTTAGCTGTTTGACCAGTAGCTACTGTTTCAATCCCCTTAATAGATTCAGTACTTTGAATACCTTTTTCATAAGCATTTTTAATGCCTTGGGTTAGCATAATCCCTGCAGGTTTTTCGTTTATATTAGTAGCTAAATGTGTACTAAATTCCTCGACTGCTTTGGACTGCTCAACAAATGTTAACCCAGGGTTGGTGCAAAATTGACCAACACCAAGCGTAATTGAATGAGCCATACCAGCAGCAATAGTTGCTGCCTTTTCTTTTAGTACATTCGGCAAAATAAATACAGGGTTGGTACTGCCCATTTCTGCAAAAACAGGGATGGGTTCAGGGCGAGCATTAGCCAAGTCAAATAATGCTTTTCCACCACGGAATGAACCTGTAAAACCGACTGCTTTGATGTTCGGATGTTCTACTAAAGCCTGTCCTACAGCATTAGTATTGCCTTGAATCAAAGAAAAAGCACCTTCGGGCATTCCACATTTTTTGATGGCTTTTTGAAAAGCAGTTGCCATCATTGCTGAGGTGCCAGGATGTGCAGGATGACCTTTGACCACTACTGTACAACCAGCAGCCAAAGCGGAAGCAGTATCTCCTCCAGCTACAGAAAATGCTAATGGAAAATTGCTTGCGCCAAATACAGCGACAGGGCCTAAAGGTTGTAGTATATGCCGAATATCAGATTTGGGGAATGGGCTTCTATCTGGAATAGCAGTATCTATTCGAGCATCTACCCAAGAACCTTCTCGCACAACCGAAGCGAATAATTTCAGTTGATTCATTGTTCGCCCTCTTTCTCCCTGTAATCGCCCTAATGGTAATGCGGTTTCTAAATGGCATCTTTCCAATAAAGCATCTCCCAAATTCAATATTTCAGCTGCTACTTCCTCCAAAAAATTGGCTACGCTCTCCTTATCTTTCTTTCTATAAATATCAAATGCTTTTGTTGCTTTTTGAACAGCTTCCTCTATGGCTGCTGCTGTTGCATTCGTGTATTGACCTTCCAATTGTTTATTATTGGTAGGATTTATTGCATAAAAAGTATGATTCATATTTTTCTATATTTTTTGTAATTGTCCAGAATAGAGCACAGAGATTACTCAACGGACAACAAAATAAGGGAATTAAATAGGTATTTACAAACAACTTGTAATATTTATTTACAAGTTGTTTGGATGTTTTTATATTTGCATCAAGTACGCTATAGTAATGCAAGGAAAATTGTAAGGATTGTAAGTTCTCAACATGCTTTTGCTTAAACGTACCGACGAACGAATTCGTCGGTACATTGAGAACTTACTAATGATAGCGCTGGAAATAATTTTTGCATACGCTAGGGCTTCCAGAACTTGGAGTTCTGGAAGTTCTTAGCTATTCCAATTTGCAATATTTATTTCCAGAGCTATGATAGGTAATCAGATTGAAAATTGATATTGAAAAGAGGTCAGAAGTCAGACCATGAGATGAAGGAATGATAATTACTGAACCGCTTGCATGAAGGAGTGAAAGCTCCTGAACCGTGAAACAGGTGGGGTGGCTAAGAGGGCATAATTCCGAACCCGAAGGGATGGGGGCTACATTTTTCTGTCAGAAGTCAGACTTACCTTCTGTAAATTACTGACTATTAGATTTTTAGACGAAAGTCATCTGACTTCTGACAGTCTATGAAATAGACGGTCTGACTTCTGACTTCTAATCTTTTTATCATTTTTTTAACTGATTGCCTAGATTATTTCAAATTATTGATTTATAAAGAACAACATAATCAGTAAAATTAAAACTAAAATAATGTTAGCTTCTACTCGTGAAAAATTACTAACAGTTAGCACCGCTACACTAACTACTGCGATGTTTAAACGTGGTTTAAAAAATCAATTCATCCAAGGGGTCAAACCATTAAGGAAAGGGCAACCCACTATGGTCGGAGAAGCTTTTACGTTGCGATATATTCCTGCCAGAGAAGACCTTAATCCTATAACGGTATTTCAAGACCCTAAACATCCGCAACGAGTGGCAGTTGAAACTTGTCCAGCAGGTGCCGTATTGGTGATTGATAGTCGAAAAGATGCTCGGGCGGCATCAGCGGGTTCTATTTTAGCTTCTCGACTGATGGTGCGAGGTGCTGCAGGGTTAGTTACAGATGGTGGATTCAGGGACTCCGCTGAAATTGCGAACTTGGATATGCCTTCCTATCATCAAACACCTTCTGCTCCAACCAACTTAACTTTACATCAAGCTTTGGACATAAATGTACCTATTGGCTGTGGAGATGTAGCTGTTTTTCCTGGCGATATAATAGTAGGCGATGATGACGGCGTAATTGTCTTACCAGCACATTTGGCAGATGAAATAGCTGAAGAAGCAATAAATATGACCCTTTATGAAAATTTTGTAACGGAAAGAGTATTAGCAGGACACACTATCGTAGGCTTGTATCCACTTACTTTAGAAGCTAATAAAAAGGAATTTGAATTGTGGAAGAAACAAGTTTAGAAGTTATCAGGAGACAGGGACGGAGAGTCAGGTAGGTGTCCAAATCTGAACAACCTACCTCCAGGTCTAAATGAGAATTTTACTGCTTACTGCTGCTACCTACTGTCTCTGTTTTATCATGTTGAATATTAACAATTCGTTGCTTGATGCTGGCAATGTGAAAGCGCATAGCTAGACGAGCAGCTTCTTCGTCTTGTAGCTCAATAGCGTCTAAAATTCGTTGATGTTCTTCTAATACTTGTTTATTACGATTCGGAGCATGGTTGTTCTTGATACTTTCTCTTGAAAGATTTTGCGCAACAGCCATCGTTTTCTTTAGACTAATAGGCATATCTTCCAATAATTGCACAAAGATTTCATTATTGGTTGCTTTTGCAATACCTAAATGAAAATCATAATCTGACTGGATAGAAAGTTTAGCCGCATCAAAATCTGCCTGTATTCGATGTTGGGCTTCTTTAATAAATTGAAGTTGGTCAGCAGACCTTCTAATCGCAGCAAGTGCAGCAGCTTCTCCTTCCAAAGCAATTCTAACCTCATGACTTTGAAATATAGCGGCAATATCATTGGCAGATGCAAAGCGACCAAGGTCTTTTAATGGGCTATGTAAGACAAAGGTGCCAATCCCCTTTTTGGTGGTAACGAGTTCATCCATCTGGAGTTTTATTATTGCTTGGCGAACAATAGGTCGAGATACTTGAAAAGCTTTACAAAGTTCATTTTCGGAAGGCAATTTATCACCCTCTTGAAGCATACCAGAAAGCAACCATTCCAATATTTGCTCATAGAGTTGACTGGCTAATTTTTTGGGTTGTTTAGGCTTAATGGTTAACTTCATTAGACTTAATTCTGAATGATAAATTTTGGTAAGTAACGACGAAATAATAAGTTGGTCATCTGGACGAGCTTATTTTGGTTCTAG
>CAYMSC010000108.1:0-14823 GCA_964392805.1 uncultured Saprospiraceae bacterium | reverse complement strand
TGACTTCTGACTTCTAAATTAATTTTCACAAATTTATCCCGTTTCTAGTATAGTTTGCCATTAAGAACTGTCTATTTTAAATTTTCCACGATAAATTGCCGTTCAATTGGCTTTTTATTTTTCGCGTCAATAATTAAAAAGTACATACCATTTTTAAAACCATTAACATCAATTCTTATATGCTTATCTTCTGCACTTAATGTCTTTTCGAATACTTGCTGTCCCGTTTGACTATAGATTTGAATCGTTCCTTCTAAATCACTGAAATCCCCAATTTTAAGATTAAGGTCATACACTACTGGATTTGGATAGAGCGTAATGGATGCAGGGTCTAATAAGTATTTCTCTTCTCTGATATTAGAAACAACTGCTTGTCCATTTTCAAATTCTTGAATCACTCGGTAAGAATTGGTTCCGTAGTCTGGCGAATCATCTATGATGGTTAAATGTCCATCAGTAGGATCCGTAATTTCCTGTATAGCTTTGAAGTCATTATCATCTAATGCTTTTTCAATGATATATTTAGAGGGTAGGGATGAATTTCCACTATACCAATCTAGTTTTATACCTTCGGTTTTTACACTTGTACCAAGAGTGATATCATCTAACTCAAAGAATGCTCGTTCTCCGAAGTTATTTAAATTTCTATCGCCAGATGTAGGTCTTCCACTTGTTTGAGCATTTGTTTCGTCAACTCTTGCACAAATACCATCTAACTTAAGATAATCGCCACTGGTTGTTCCGATGAATCTAATAATACTTGTTCCTGTTGGAGCAGTTGCTGCTAATTCATATGCTTGAAGTACATTATTTCCATCTACATCATGGTCAACTTGTACGGCTTTTCGTCCTACTTGTACGCCATTAGAATTGTAGAATTCTATGGCTACTTCGTGATTATATGCTGCTCTATGTGTGCCTGCATAAAAATTAAAAGCATAGTGCGCTCCAGGTAAAGCAACTGCATCTTGGTAGATTGCTGCATCTTCTAACGAAGCAAACTTTTTATAAATCCAGACAATGCTTGGTCCATCTGCTGCATAGGTCGTACTCTTATTGTATCTTGTATTGGAATTGAAAGCCCATGGGCTTAATCCAGATTCGTCAAAACTAGGATTGCTAAGTAAGTCACCACAACTTCCATCATCAGGTCGTTCATTTCCTTCACAATATGATGTGAAAGTGATGATTCCTAAACCAAATGATTCTCCATTATTGACAGGTGAACAGATGGTAATCGTAGCGTTAGCTGCTCGGTCAGAAACATCATCAAAATCAATATTGAACAAAGAAGCTTCGTTACCAGCATTTTGTTCTGTGAATACAAATGATTTTGTATCGAGAACAGTATTGTTACCATCCTTTATATCAATTTCAACGGTTATTGGTCTATCTGTATCTCCTTTTTCATGAATGGGAATAGCAAATTGAATGTCTCTCATGCCACCACTTTGCGGAAGTGCGGCATCAAAAGTGATACAATCTGGTGTATTATTTCTGCTATGTAGTTCTCTATCTAGGACATAGATACTAGACCCCGCTCCGTCAATTGCTCGTTCTACATAGATTGCCATACTTCTTCCACCGCTATATCGGGAACAAACACTACTGAAATTACCCTCAAAAGTATTTCTAAATAGAAATTCATTTTCTCCAGAGCCTGCAGCCTGTATTACTTGTATTCCTGAAGTATTAGCTGTACGAGCTCCTGTAGTTCCGCCTGCCGTAGTAAATGCTACGGTGGTAGGTGGTGTATTTCCTGCTACCCATAATTCAACAGTAACTTTTGTTACATTTTCAGGATTAGGAATATCAAAACATGGTGTATTTTGACCCTTTACCCCAACGATATAAGACTCAATTGCTCTATTAGAAGTACCACATGGATTCTCAAATAAAGGTGTATTAGCATCGACTTCACCTGAACAAGTACAACCATCTGATTGAATGACATCATTGACAGTAGCGTTATTTCCATCATTACAGCTTGTACCTGGGGTTTGTGTGTTTTCTTCTAAACTCACTACGTTTAATCCAGTTGGACAATCATCATTGCCCCATCGAACAAATAAATCATATTTTCCTTCTCCTAAATTATCAAAAGAAGTCGCTCCTACATTATCACTTACGTTTAATGGATAGGTTTGACCGCCATCTAAACTAAACTCAATATTTGTTCTACTTGAATGGTCAGGAAAGCTAAAAGAAATGCTTCCATTGTCTTGTCCACAGTCAGGGTTAGTTGCATTCACTGTTACTTGTGGTGCACTGTTTCCTGAACATGGGCCATTGTCTGTTGCTTCTACAATTACATCAAAAGAACAAGTCACTGTATTACCACAGGGATCTACTCCTTCATAAGCTACTCTTGTTTCTCCAACTGGGAAAACTGTTCCAGAGGCAGGTCCTGCTGTTTGAACCATATCTGCCGTACCCATTGGTGCTGTTCCACTACAAGCAACTTCTAAGATGTACTTATATTGAGCTGCGCCATTTCTATCTAACCAGCCACCACTACTTTTTTGTATAACCGTGTGGTCAGCTCCAGTAAATGCGGTTGTGTTATGCCCATCATTAGGATCACTTCCAATCCAATTAGTATAATCACAGTATTCTCCATTTACCCAAATAAAAGTACCTTCTGTTCTTTCATCAGAATAACCAATCCAAGCAATATCTGAAGTCAATTTACTAGTAATAAAGTCATTTTCTGCTTGGTCACAAATAACAGCGATATGACCTCCTTCTTGAAGCGCGTTGCTTCTAGCTTGGTCGTAAGTAGCCGCTCTTGAAGAAATAAAATATTTGCTTCCCTCGAATTCACCTAAGAATTCAAAACCTGAAATATTGGAAGGGGTATCCCCACAGTCAATATTTTCATTGAAGATACAAGGAGAAGTATAAGTTGGTGTTCTCCAACTCACAACCGTACCATTTTCTCCAGTTGCTGCTGTTGCGGTAATGTCTTCATTACAGGTAGCAGTAATCGTATTTCTGTTTTCAAGACAAGTGAAAGGCTCTCCGCTTAAATTAATATTAATATCTCCATTGCTTCCTCTAGCACTCGTTATTAATTCCAATTCCATTCCAGTAGTCGGTTGATCTACAATACTTAAAGTAATCCAACCAGCAGCACCAAAAACTAATTCACTATTTGTTGGATTAGCGCCAACTCCAAATTGGAAAGCAGATCCAGCTTGACCTAAGCTCAATTTAGCACCTGCTACTTTTTCTTTACCAAGTAAAGTACCCGCCGTTTTTAAATAGTAGTAAAAGTCTGCTTCATTTGCTTCCAAACAATTGTGACTTTTTGGATTATTTGGTGGTGTACTAACAGTTCTTCCAGATAAGGTAACATCTACATCGAATTTAATTTCTGGATCCTCGATATTCACCCATTCTCCTGTTAAATTTGCAGTACCGTCGTTGTTTTCTACTAATTGTCCATTATTTAAACTATAGTGAGAGCCTAAACCTCTTAAAAGTACATAGCCTCCATACGAAATTCCTGCAAAATTTCCGTCTCCACATCTATCCGTATTAAATGCTGTTCTAGTTGTACATACATTCGGGTCAGAATTGATAGTTCCTTCAACAGTAACTGTAAAATCACAAGTCACTATATTACCACAAGGATCTACTCCTTCATAAGCAACTCTTGTTTCTCCCACAGGGAAAACTGTTCCAGATGCAGGTCCTGCTGTTTGAACCATATCTGCCGTACCCATCGGTGCTGTTCCACTACAAGCAACTTCCAAGATGTACTTATATTGAGCTGCGCCATTTCTATCTAACCAACCACCACTACTTTTTTGTATAACCGTGTGGTCAGCTCCAGTAAATGCGGTTGTGTTATGCCCATCATTAGGATCACTTCCAATCCAATTAGTATAATCACAGTATTCTCCATTTACCCAAATAAAAGTACCTTCTGTTCTTTCATCAGAATAACCAATCCAAGCAATATCTGAAGTCAATTTACTAGTAATAAAGTCATTTTCTGCTTGGTCACAAATAACAGCGATATGACCTCCTTCTTGAAGCGCGTTGCTTCTAGCTTGGTCGTAAGTAGCCGCTCTTGAAGAAATAAAATATTTGCTTCCCTCGAATTCACCTAAGAATTCAAAACCTGAAATATTGGAAGGGGTATCCCCACAGTCAATATTTTCATTGAAGATACAAGGAGAAGTATAAGTTGGTGTTCTCCAACTCACAACCGTACCATTTTCTCCAGTTGCTGCTGTTGCGGTAATGTCTTCATTACAGGTAGCAGTAATCGTATTTCTGTTTTCAAGACAAGTGAAAGGCTCTCCGCTTAAATTAATATTAATATCTCCATTGCTTCCTCTAGCACTCGTTATTAATTCCAATTCCATTCCAGTAGTCGGTTGATCTACAATACTTAAAGTAATCCAACCAGCAGCACCAAAAACTAATTCACTATTTGTTGGATTAGCGCCAACTCCAAATTGGAAAGCAGATCCAGCTTGACCTAAGCTCAATTTAGCACCTGCTACTTTTTCTTTACCAAGTAAAGTACCCGCCGTTTTTAAATAGTAGTAAAAGTCTGCTTCATTTGCTTCCAAACAATTGTGACTTTTTGGACTATTTGGTGGTGTACTGATAGTTCTTCCAGATAAGGTAACATCCACATCGAATTTAATTTCTGGATCTTCGATATTCACCCATTCTCCCGTTAAATTAGCTGTACCGTCTTTGTATTCTACAAATGCTCCATTTTCTAAACTATAGTGGTAACCTAAATCTTTGAAAAGCACATAACCTCCGTATAGTGTCCCCTCGAAGTTACCTTGACAACGGGTTGTATTAAATGCGGTTCTACTTGTACAGGCATTTGGGTTTGCTATTATAGGTGTATCTTCTACCATTTCACCAATACAAGAACATCCATCTTCTAGGATTTCATCATTAATTGTTTCATCGTCGTTATCATCACAAGTACTTCCTGGCGTTTTTGTAGCTATATTTAAAGTAATATCACCTAAATCAACAGGGCAATCTTCATTTCCCCATCTAACGGCTAATTCATAATCACCAGCAGCTAAATTATTAATAGAAGTGCTTCCAATATTGTCTTGTACATTAAATGGGTAAGTTTGCCCACCATCTAAACTAAATTCGATTTGAGTTCTTCCAGAACGATCTTCAAAAAAGAAAGTAATGGTTCCATTTTCCTCCGCACATACTGCGTCTGTTGTTTCGACTGTTACAATCGGTGAATTATTTCCTGCACATGGGTCTTCACCTTCTTCCACTGTTACTGTGAACGTACATTCCTTCTCATTTCCACAATCATCCGTAGCTACATAGGTTACGGTGCTTGTACCGATAGGAAAAGTTTGTCCACTAGCTAAACCTTCCGTTCTGCTAACTTCAAGTCCGTCTAATGCACAAGTAGTACGAGCAGCAGGTTCGTTGTAATTAACGGTTAAGCCAGCTGTTCCAAATTCAGTAGTGACTACTATATCTTCATTACAATCAAAATCAATCGCCCCTTTTTCTACACCTGCACATTCACAACCGCCTGCTTGGATTACATCATTAATGGTACTCGCATCCTCGTCATCACAAGTACTTTCTGGTGTTTTTGTAGCTATATTTAAAGTAATTTCCCCTAAATTAACTGGACAGGCTTCATTTCCCCACCTAACAGATAGGTCAAAATCGCCTGCTGCTAGATTATCAAAAGAAGCACTTCCTATATTATCCGCTATATTTAACGGGTAAGTTTGACCACCATCTATACTAAATTCAATTTGAGTTCTATTAGAACGATCCTCAAAAAAGAAAGTAATTGTTCCATTATTTTCAAAACATATAGGATCTGTAGTTTCTACCGATACGATAGGTGAATTATCGCCAGCACATGGGTCTACTCCTTCTTCTACCGTTACATTAAAAGTACACTCCTCTTCATTTCCACAATCGTCCGTAGCCACATAAGTAACAGTAGTCGTCCCGATTGGGAACGTTCTTCCACTAGCTAAACCTTCAGTTAAAGTAACTGCTAAACCATCTAATGCACAAGTTGTCTGTGCAGAAGGTGTATTATAATCAACGGTTGTTCCAGTTGTTCCAAATTCAGCAGTTATCGTAATATCGTCATTGCAATCAAAATCTATTGCTCCTTTTTCTACTCCTTTACATTCACATCCATCTGCTTGAATAACATCATTGATGGTATTCACCTCTCCGTCATCACATGGAGTGCCTTCTGGAGCAGGTCTATTTTCATTTTCTGGTTCACAGTCTTCATGGTCACAAATTCCATCTCCATCTGTATCTCCTCCTAGCAAAGCACATGGGTTACAATCGGTTAGTCTTAAGCCAAAGTTAGAAATAAGCGGCTTTTGGCCTCTACCAATTCTGGAAATGCTTATACCATTACTTGGATTGGAATTAAGCATTGCCATAAAATTACCAGCAGCCCCAAATGCAAATTCACTATCCATCCAGTTGGCACCATGACCAAGTTGAATACCTCCTTCGCTATTTATTGTAGCATGAGCACCTGATAAATGGTTTTTACCATAGATATCACCAGAATACGCAGTATAGAAATAAAAATTTTGCATGTCTATATCCGTGCGACAATTGTGTGCAATAGGATTACTTAATTGATTTGACCGATTTGACATGTTTAGGGTGATAAAAAATTGAATATCTGCATCCGAAACATTTGCTATTGTTCCAGAAAAGATACCTGTTCCATTTTCTAATTCATTAAACGTTCCCTCCACTAATTTATAATAAGGGTCTTCTATTTTAGTAAATGGAATCTTAAATTGGAAAGAGGGAGTTTCTGGACTTGAGCAATTTTGGAAAGATATAACTTCCCGACTTGAACACACGTCCTGTGCTGTAATTTTTGAGGGAACAAAAATTGAAAAAAGCATTACAGCAATAAGTGTAAAATACTTTTGCAAATTCATAAGCATCTGTAGTTTGTAAGTGTTTAAAATATGTTTAATTGGAGGGGATTTGAATAAATAATTGGAGGGAACCTGAATAAAGGGAATAGATTGGAGGGAAGAAAATAATAAATTAGAAAATTTTCAAAGTAAAAATTTAGATTAAAAAATATTGTAATCAGTCTGCTAAACACAGAATGATTTTAATTAGTGAATTAGATTATAGGTGAGGGTAATTAAATTACAATGAGAATTATAATATAAGTATGGCAAATATTGTTCCATTTTGAATATTTTGTATATATTTTTTTTGATTTACTATGTCACAGATTGTGAATTTTATTCCGATAATAAGAGATTATTAATTATAATTTGCATCATTGGAAAAGTTAAAAATATTTTGTTCCCCCTTTCCCCAACACTAGATTTTAATTCTAATCATATATCTTATTAAAGATTATCAGAAAAAAGATTGTAGATGCGCGCACGCGTTAGTGTAATATTTTTTTCCGAATAATCTTTATTATGTATGGCTTAAAAATCTCCCCCCCATTTAAAATAAGCAACCCTATCCAAATACCGAGATAATTTTATTCTATTATCATAAATTAATAGATAATTATCCATTAGATAGGTATTTATTTTCCTTTAATGAAGACTATAAAATATAATATTTCATTAGCCTTTACATATTAACTCAAGGTAAAGATAAAGCAAGAATCAAGCTGTTAGGAGTTTTTTTATTTCATTTAGTAGAATAAATTAAGATAACAGTAGGCTACTTATAATCTCAAATAATATGTCTAAATTATTTAACAAAAGATTTAATTCATCTTTTTTTATTGCGTTTTTTTTGTTGCTAATCGGTATTCCGAGCGCAACTATTTTGGCAGACTCAAACTCAAAAATTGATAAAGTTGCAATTAGTTACTTTAATAAGGTTTTTTATTTGTTTGAAAATAGTTTGACATATGATGAATTGTTGTCCAATGAAAATTGTTTTTCTAGCGAGATTTCTTTGATAGAAATGATTAATAGGGCAGTGCGGAATAAAGAGGATGCTGCTTTTATGTGCGAAATTCACACACAGTTGACGCAAACATCCTGTATAGATAATGGTGATGGAAGTTATACTGCTAATTTTGATTTAGCCGTTGATTGGAGTACAGCTCCTATTTCTGAAGACATTCTAGTAACAGTAGGAGGGGCAAATATTGCGACCATAGACCCATCTGTTAGTAGTTCTCCTCAAACGGTAGCTTTTTCTCTTGATGCAGATGGAAATGGGCAGGATACAATTATTGCATTTTTTGAAACTACGACTACTTGTGCAGATACCTTTGCGATTAAAGCACCTGCTCCTTGTCCTCCTGCTACTGGTGGATGTACCCAAACAGGTAATATATCTTTAGGTTTGCCTACTAATGGAGCGGAAGCGCCTGATGGTTCAATGTCTACAAATCTTTTTCCTATCGTATTAAATACAAATTCCACGGCAATTGGCCTAAATTATGATAATGTAAATATTCCAAGTGGAGCTACAATCACTAGCGCCTCCTTACAATTTCAAGCTGCTTCTAATTCTACCGCTGATCCCCTCACTATTACTATAAATGGGGATGCCGCAGATGATGCAGCGGTTTTTTCTACTAGTGCTTCTGATATTACTAATCGTACGACTACAACTGCTTCTATTAATTGGTCTCCAATTACTTGGGCTACAGGTGATATAGGCCCTGCTCAAGAAACGCCTGATTTAACGGCTATTATTCAAGAAATTATTGACCGCCCGGGATGGAATGCCAACCAAAATATGGCTTTCATTTTATCCTTATCGGGTATAGGTACAAGACTTGCTGAACAACAAACTATTTTGAATGTTGAATTTACTTTTCTTGGAGATTGTGGAGCTGCTGATGCTTGTTTGGCTGTTTCTAGTTCTGAAATAGCAGGAACTGCTTGGAACGATTATGATTATGATGGAATATTGAATGAAACTAATTTAAGCGGATTTCAAGGAGTTGAAGTGCAGTTATATGACTGCTTAGGGAATTTAACAGCAACAACTGTTACCGATGCTTCGGGAAATTATAGATTTACAGGATTAAGCCCTCAAAAATATAGAGTAGAATTTATTTTATCAGAGGAATTAGCTTGTTGGGCAAAACCTACTCATGCGGGAGCGAATAGTGGTACGATGATTCAATTTGTTGAGCCAGGTAGTTGTGTGAGTTTAGGACTTGCCAATCCAACCGATTTTTGCGAAGCCAATCCTTTGATTGGTTTAACTTGCTTTAGTGAGGGTACTTATAATGGGGTTACTTCAGGAGATCCTGCCATTATTGCTTTACCTTATGATGCAGAGGGCCATGATTTTAATGGACGAGAAAAAGATGAAAATAATTACGAAGGAGATATATTGGATGATATTGGGGGACTTGGTTCTGCTTATGGATTAGCATGGCAAGCTACTCGACAAAGTATGTATATAGGTGCTTATCATAAGCGTTATTCAGGATTTGGTGCAAATGGACCTGATGCTATTTATCAATATGATTTAGCTGGAAACCAAACAGGAGTCATAGAGTTAGATGCTTTATTAGGAGGGACGAATACTGCTGGGGCGGATGTGCATGACTTTGTTACCTTGAATAATGGAGAAGTGATGGACCTTGGAACAGCTAATGCTAGTTTTGATGGAGTCGGTAAACTTTCTTTTGGTGATTTAGAAATGTCTGGGGATATGACAACCCTTTATGTGGTCAATCTTTTTGATAGAAAAATTTATGCTATTGATGTAACCGATGGAGTGGCTACTAATGCTAGTATCGCCAATTCTTGGGACGTGCCTGACCCTTCTGGAACAGGAATACATCGCCCTTTTGCCTTAAAATGGCATCAGGGAAAACTTTGGGTAGGTATGGTCACAGAGGATGCAGCAAATGCTTATGTCTATTCCTTAGATGTACTCAATGGTAATTTTAATTTAGAATTAACAGTCCCTCTTAATTATGATAGACAAAGTGTTATTGGCCCTAATGCTAATACACCCGATGTAGATGGAAGTTGGAATGCTTGGGCTTCTGACCCTGATGCAACGCTCTATTTAGATTTTGAAGATTTAGATATAGCCTATCCACAAGCGATGTTAACGGATATCGAATTTGATGGTACAGATATGATTCTTGGTTTTAGGGATAGATTTGGTGATCAAGCGGGTTCTGATGCCTATTTTAATAATACGGATGCTGGGAATGATGAATTCACTTGGCCTTCTACCGCAGGAGATATTCTCCGAGCCTGCAACAATGGATTTAGCTATGTGCTAGAAACGGGCATTAGTGGTGCATGTGCAACTCCGTCAGGTATAGATAATTCTGGCCCAAATGGGGTAGAACATTATCATTGGGATTATTATAATGTCAATGAAGAGTGGAATCCATTGGATGTAAATGTTGGCTTTCACTGGGAGATAACCCAAGGTGCTTTATTGCAATTGGCTAATTCTCCTTTTGTTGTAACGACTGCTATGGACCCATACAGTGACTATAGTGGAGGTATTTTGCGATTGAATAATGAAACTGGAAGACGAGAAGGTATCTTGGCGAATGATAACTCAAATGTTAACGATTTAATTGGTGGTTATACCATATATGAATCGGGAGATTTTGGTGATGGTACAAATGAATTCGCTCCTCCTCCTAATACTAACGGTACTTTCGGTAAAGCCAATGGCCTAGGAGACTTAGAAGCTTTTTGTAATCCTGCACCTATAGAAATAGGAAACTATGTTTGGTGTGATTCTATTGAAAACGGGATTCAAGATGCTTGCGAAAGAGGCCTAGACGATATTATAGTTCAACTTTATAATAAAGATGGCGACTTAGTTGGACAAGATACGACCGTTAATGGGCAATATTATTTTAACCAATTTAATGTTGATACAACAGGGATAACTGTTATCACAGGCGTTGCAAGCCCAAATAATGGCTGGTCTGGTTTGGATTATAATACCCAATACTTCATCGTTTTTGGTGATGGTGGTCAATTTGTTACAGATGAATTTTCAGTTGGGGGCGAAACTTATGGAATTACTTTAATTGTTAATGCTGGTAGTAATGATAACATTGATTCCGATGTTGATGGTACTAGTTTGACTTCGGGTAGTTTAGGCGCTCGTCCTGATGGTTTGCCTTTTATAGATTTAACGACAAGTTCAACAGGTTGTGGTGATCATAAATATGATTTAGGTATCCGTTGTATTTTTTACGATTGGGGAGATTTGCCAGATGTTTCTGCCACAACTGGTGATAGTGATTATCAGACGACCAGCGCCAATAATGGCCCTGTTCATATCATCATAGATGGGCTAAGTTTAGGAAGTACCGTAGATGGAGAAGTAGACGGTCAACCGACTACGGATGCTTTAGGAGACGGGGTAGATGAGGATGGTTTAACGATTTATCCAAGTCTTGATATTACTCCTGGTGGCACTTTCCGATTGCCTTTGAGTTATATTAATACAACGGGCAGCCCTGCGGAAATAGAAGCATGGCTAGATTGGAATAACAATGGAGAATTTGACGCTGGAGAAATGATATTTGATGCAACCGACCCAAGTGTTAACTTTATTGAAGTGACGGCACCAAGTGATGCGGTAATAGGTGAACACTTAGGTCTAAGAATTAGAATTAGTAACCAAGATGATATGACCCCTTATGGCCTAATCAGTGAAGGAGAGGTAGAAGATTATTTATTGGATCTTGATTGTCCTCAAATTATTTGTATACCAGCTACAATTGATTTGAGAAGAAAATAATTAAAGGGATAAAATAGTTAGAGCATGTTTAAAAATTGTACGAACTGATTATCAGTAGTTTAAGGTTTTGGCGAAGCATCGAAATTGTTGCCTAGCGAGCTAGGTGACCATTTAGATGAGAAGTCAAGTTCTTAAAATACTGGTTATCAGGAAGTAGAAATTTAAACATGCTCTTAAGTGCTTGTCTAAATTTCATGATTGAGGTAAAAGTTACCGCTTTTAGCCAATTGATGGAATTTTAGACAAGTTCTAAGCTCTTTTATCTACTCTATAAAGAAGTAATGTTCTTATTTAATTTATGGTAATTCCTTGCTAGTAAAATAGCAAGGATTTTTTTTGGCTTTTTTTAAGGATTGCTGATACTAGACGAATATATAAATCTCTTAGAGTAGAGAAAATAGATTTAGTTTTTATCTTTACAATCATTCACAACCTACGAGCGATAAAAATGCAATTAAAAATCACCTTTCTACTTTTGTGTAGCTTCCTATTCCTTCAACTAACAGCCGAAGTTACCCATCTGGATATACACAGCAAAAGTCCCTATCAGAATGGCAAACAATTTGGAGCGATTGGCACTTATGAAATGTTACAAGGAAAAGTTTATTTTGAAATAGACCCATTAGCAGCCATTAATCAAGCAGTAGTTGATGTGCAGTTAGCTAAAAAATTGGAGAATGGGAAAGTCGCTTTTTCTGCGGATATAAGCCTTTTAGTGCCTACCGATAGAAGTAAAATAAATGGAAGTTTGATTTATGAATTTAATAATCGAGGTGGGATGTTATTGCCTTATGTGGATGCAGAAACCGACGTGCTTTTTTCCAGAGGATTTGTATTTGTCTCCACCGGTTGGATAGGAGAGTTATTGCCTGTTGGAGATAAATTACGGCTTTCTGCCCCCATTGCTTATGAAGCAGAAAAAGAAATTGTTGGCAAAATAAGGGTTGAAATTATTGGGCAAAAAGGCAAACAACGATTAAATGTAAATGGTAGTGGACATGGGGCTTATGAACCGACTGGAAGAGGTTACAAAACAGCTACTTTGACCAAGCGGATGCGAGAAACTGACCCTAGAACAATTATAGCAAGCGATAAATTTTTTATAGAAAGTAGTTGGGCTGATTATCCTTGTGAACGGGATGGATTACCAAAAGTAGAACTAGTGATGGCAGATAGTTTTGAAGCCAACTATATTTATGAATTAATTTATGAAGCAAAGAATCCAATAGTCCAAGGATTGGGGTTTGCAGGCGTTCGAGATATTGTTTCTTTTTTGCGCTATGAAAAAGTAGCCAATAATCCTTTAATTGATTTTAACAATAAACTATTTATCGACCGAACGATAAGTTTTGGCATTTCTCAAAGCGGGCGAGCCATACGCATGTTTATTTATGAAGGATTTAATGAAGATGAAAAAGGTCGGCAAGTTTTTGACGGAGCGATGCCAATGGTAGCTGGTGCAGGAATGGGCTTTTTTAATCATCGTTTTGCTTCTCCTACTCGATTTAGTACCCAACGAGAAAGTCATTTATTTCCAGCGGATGTTTTTCCATTCACTTATGGAGATAGGAAAGATGCCTTAACGGGGAGAATAGATGGTATTTTGCGGAAAGCCAATAACAAGAATGTAGTGCCAAAAATCATGCACCTTCAGTCATCGGCAGAATATTGGCATCGTTGTGCTGCTTTAATGCACATTGACCCGTTTGAGCAAAAGGATGTTGTTTTACCTAGAAACGTTAGAGTTTATTCTATTGTAGGGCAGCATGGCTCAGGCACCGGTATTCCAACAGATAAAAAAGCAGGAACATTAGCGATAAATCCTACCAATTATTCCCCTTTTGTACGGTCTTTAATCGTTGCCTTGGACGATTGGATTAGCCAAGATAAGACGCCTCCACCAAGTGTTTATCCTAACTTTAAAAATGGCACTTTAATTAGCTTTAAAGAAAGCGGAAATGATTGGAAAATACCCAAGGTGAGCTACCCAAAAGTTATACAAAAAGCTTATACGGCTGATTTTGGAAGTGATTTTGAAACTAATAAAGAAATCACCCAACACCCACCGATTGTTCAAGCTACTTATCCAATTTTTGTTGCTAAATTAGATACTAATAATAATGAAATGGGCATGTTGAAACACCCTGTGGTTAGTGTGCCAACAGGTACTTATACTGGATGGAATTTGCGGACTAAAGAAATGGGAGCGGCTGGAGATTTACTGCGCTTAACGGGTGGATACATTCCATTTGCAACAACTAAAAAGAAACGAATGAGCACAGGAGATAAACGACTATCTATTAAAGAACGCTATAAAAATTTCCAGACCTACCTAACTGCCTATGAAGAAGCGACTCTTGAGTTATTTAAGAAAGGTTATTTGTTGGAAGAAGAATTGCCAGGGATTAAGGCATTAGCAAAGAAAAATAGCCAATTAATTGAGTGATGATTTACCACTCAAATTTACCTAAATGTACTTGTCGAATACCTTTTTTTCTATCTTCAAAATATCGTTTTAAGGTAAATTTAGAGGAAGGAAAAGCAATATCATCCCAAGGAATTTCTTCTTCCTTAAACAATCGAATTTCTGTACTTTCGGGTGTGATTTGAAAATCTAAAGCCTGCAAATCGGCTAAAAAGTGCATATAAACCTGATTGATTCTTGGAATACTATACACCATATGTAGACTAGTAATAACTACTTTTGATAGCGTTTCTTCGTAAACTTCACGGACCGCCCCTTCTTCTACTGTTTCCCCATTTTCCATATAGCCACCCGGTACATTCCAATATCCCTCACGAGGAGGAATCCCTCGTTTACATAATAGCACCTTATCTTCCCAAATGGGTAATGCTCCTGTAACAATATTTGGGTTTTGATAATGGATGATTTCACAATTATCACAAACGAAGCGTTGCCGATGGTCGTCTTCCACATCTTTTAAAGTAACTTTATGGCCACATTTACTACAGAATTTCAAAGTATATATTTTTGTTTAGTGATGTTTTAAAATTTGCCAAATAACCTAATTAAATCAAAATCCGTATAGAAAATCAAAATCCGTGTGGAAA
>CAYMSC010000107.1:0-14828 GCA_964392805.1 uncultured Saprospiraceae bacterium | reverse complement strand
GGGATGTATATCGGTAGTACCGATACAAAAGGACTCCATCATTTAGTTTGGGAGGTTATTGATAACTCTATTGATGAGCATTTAGCGGGTCATTGCGATACTATCGATACCATCATCCATGAGGATAACTCCATAACGGTAAAAGATAATGGGCGGGGTATTCCTACAGGCATGCACGCTAAGTTGAAAAAATCCGCTTTAGAAGTCGTAATGACCGTTCTACACGCAGGAGGTAAGTTTGATAAAGATACTTATAAGGTATCTGGTGGTTTGCACGGTGTGGGGGTTTCTTGTGTGAATGCTTTGTCTATTCATTTAAAAGCTCAAGTTCATAGAAACGGAGATATTTTTGAACAAGAATACAGTAAAGGTATTCCTCAAACAGAAGTAGAGAAAAAAGGAACAACAGATTATAGAGGAACCCTTATTACCTTCAAACCTGATGATGAAATCTTTGAGACGCTAGTTTATAAGTATGATGTCCTTGCAGGTCGGATGAAGGAACTGTCTTATCTTAATCAAGGGTTAACTCTTACTTTGACAGATGAGCGAGAAAAAGATGAGGAGGGCAATTTCAAAACCCAATCTTTCTTCTCAGAAGGTGGACTCGTAGAATTTGTTCAGTTTTTAGATGAGAATCGTTCTCCTTTAATTAGTTCACCAATTCATGTTACGAATAAAAAAGATGGTGTTGAAGTAGAAGTAGCGATGAACTATAATACGTCTTTTGCAGAAAGTCTTTATTCTTTTGTTAATAATATTAATACTAGAGAAGGAGGTACGCACGTAAACGGTTTTAGAAGAGCTGTCAATCGAGTTTTCAAACAATATGGCGAGGAAAATGGCTTCTTTAAGAAATTGAAGTTTAGTGTCTCTGGAGAGGATTTTAGAGAAGGATTAACAGCTGTTGTTTCTGTAAAAGTACCAGAACCTCAATTTAAGGGACAAACGAAAGGAGAGTTAGGAAATTCAGAAGTAACGGCAATTGTCTCTCAATGTGTAGGAGAAGCCATCAAAAATTATTTAGAAGAGAATCCAAAAGATTCCAAACGGATAATTGATAAGGTCATTTTGGCTGCTACGGCACGTCATGCAGCTCGCAAGGCAAGAGAAATGGTACAGCGTAAGAATGTACTAACAGGAGGCGGCTTGCCGGGTAAGTTATCTGATTGTTCTTCTAAAGACCCCGTAGAATCTGAGATATTTTTAGTCGAGGGAGATTCGGCAGGTGGAACGGCAAAGCAAGGAAGAGATAGAGTTTTCCAAGCCATCCTACCACTTCGGGGTAAGATTCTAAATGTAGAAAAAGCATTAGAGCATAGAATCTATGAGAATGAGGAAATCAAAAATATGTTTACGGCACTTGGCGTACGAATTGAAGAAGGAGAAGATGGGGAACGCTCTTTAAACTTAGACAAGTTGCGTTACCACAAGGTAGTCATTATGTGTGACGCCGACGTCGATGGTAGTCACATTGTAACGTTGATTCTAACTTTCTTTTTCCGATATATGCGTCCTTTAATTGAACAAGGATATATTTACATTGCCACACCTCCACTTTATTTAGTGAAAAAAGGTAAAAATTCAGTTTACTGTTGGGACGAAGATGAACGCAAGCAGGCAGTTGGCAACCTTGGAAAAGGGGAAAATGATACTTCTGTAAAAGTACAGCGATATAAGGGATTAGGAGAGATGAATGCAGACCAATTATGGGATACGACAATGGACCCACAAACTCGGATTCTGCGTCAATGTACTATTGAAGATGCTATTGAGTGTGATAGAGTATTTTCTATGCTAATGGGGGATGAAGTTCCACCAAGAAGGCACTTTATTGAAGAGAATGCGCACTATGCAAATGTAGATGCATAAAACAATATAACGCAAGCAGACTTATAAAGCGTCAGATTAAAATTGATAAAAAATCCGTTGGAAAAATAAATCCGTTGGGCAGAAAATGTTCCCAACGGATTTGTTTCACAGCGAATTATTAGAAATTAAGCTTACATTATTATTTTAGCAAATATCAATTTATTATCTGATTACCTATAGTATATTAAAAAGGGGCAAGCATTTTAGGATGCTTGCCCCTTTTTTCGAGTTCATATTTATTTATCCTTTTCACAAATCCAAGTTGTTTAAGAAGGCCACAGAAATTAAAAAAGTCCTACACTTCAAATGAAGTGTAGGACTTTTTAGTAGTTAGTATATCGTTTGCTATTAGAATCCGTAAGTTAAACCAACAGCAGTATAAGTCTGTGTATCAGTAGTTTCAAAGTCAGCACCTCTTAAACCAAAGGTGATACCTATTCCTACGCCTTTCCAAACATCAGCAATATTAAGGGAATTAATCCAAGTATACTCAAATAATCCTACTGATGTTATGCCAGTGCCAGGATTTAATACAGCTGCTTCTGCATCAGATAATTCAACTTCACCACCATAAGGCAAAAATGCACCAAGATTAGAAGACCAAACAATGCCACCTGGGAACTCATGCGTATAAGTAGCTTTAACTTTTGCACCTAATGCTGCTTGACTATCTACAACATCAAAAGCAGAGAAAGCAAAATGGTAAGTTAATGGATGTATCACAACAACCAAATTAGGAACTTGGTGAGGTGTCCAAGTAACACCTGCACCAATATCAAAGGTACCAGGCTTTAAGAAACTAAATACAGATGTATTTAAATCCCCTAATGCAGAAATTGCAATATCTTGGTTCAATCTATAACCATATAAAGAAGAACCAATTAATACGTCACCATTTCTATCTGCAAGGAATCCTGTTCCTTGAGCATCGTCATTCGTATCATTGTCTAATCCTTGCCAGCTAATATTTGCGATAAGTGTATTTCTCCAAAAACTCTTTTCTTTAATATTATTAGCAAAGGCATTAACTCCTAAATTTAATACAGAAGAAGAACTGTTACGATTAGCATTCGCTGCCCAGTTATTAGAGCTACCAAAATTCAAGCCTACTAATCCATTAATTCCCTTCTGCCAGCCTGATAAAATTTCGATTTGCTTACTAAGGTCACCAATTTCAGCATTGAATGCATCGGCCTCGCCTTGCTTAGCTGCTTGCTGAGCTTCTAAATCTCCTTTTTTTGCTTTTAACTCTTCTAATGACTGTGCTTGTAAACCTACTGTGGCAAACAAGGCAAATAAAATAAATGATAAAACTTTTTTCATGTCGTGTCAAATTATCGTTTAATTAAAAAATAGTATGGATAGCTAAAACTACCTTAACCTACATTTTACTAGTGAAGTAAATGTATTTCTTATAGAATTTTATATAAATTAAAAAAATATAATTATTTATTAAATGTAATAATCTTTAGCGTTATTATGGTTTAAATCTCTCAAAAAATTTGATTGAAAATAAAACTAAAATACCAGATTGGTACTAGTTATCTTTGGGCCAATAAAGTTGTTGTTGTAGGGTTTTAAAGTTAGTGTATTTCAACTTCCTTTTCTGTCAATTTACTTAAAGGGAAAACAATTTTAGAATTAGCTGTTTTCAGAGCAAAAGAAGTATTATCCATCTCTACAATCTGCCCTTTCACACTATCGATAGTAATCATATCACCTATAATAAATTTATCTTTTGTATAAAAAGTCGCTAAAAAATTGGACATCATACCTTTGGATGCCAATCCGTAACCAAAAGCAAATGCGCCCACAGCTCCAGCAATTATTATTGATAAATTTGATTTAATGAAGTCAGTTCTAACACCTGCTTGGTCCAAAGAACTCATTGTAACAGACAGAAATATAAAATAAAAAACGATACTCGCTATAATATTCGCCGAAGGAATTCCTAATGATTTACAAGCAGTTAAGACAATTCCTCGAATAGCATCTGCAATCAATAATCCAATGATAAAGAACAAGAAAGCAGTAAACAATCGAGGTAAATAATCTATAAAGTCTGTCAATAAATTAGTAACCGAAGCAACACCCAATTTCTCAGTAGCAACTGTAGCAGTCAGTAACATTAAGACATAATAGACCGTTTTGCTCAATACACCACTTGGCAGAATTTTCAGATTTGCTTTTCTAACAAGATCAATATCATTTAACTTATCTGCTAAGCTATCAATTTTGATAGATGTCAGTATTTTTCTGATTACTCTTGCTACGATTTTCGCAAATATCCAACCAATTATCAATATGGCTATTGCAAAAATTAAATTCGGAAGAAAGTCTTGCAATTGTGCCAATATATTTTGCAAAAGTTCTAGTTCCAATAAATTATTTAAAAACTTCATTTAATAATAGTATGTTGATTGTTGGTTTTGGAGTTTTGTTTATAAATTTAAGCTTTTGGTCCTCTAGGAGAATCACTATTTGGTTCTGTTGGAGTCCCATGACCTTCTGTATGATTAAAAGTATTCTGGGGGCGTTTTACTTCTCCTCCTGCCATCATAGTTACCACATCAAAAATCTTAGCTAGATATAATTCTATTATGCTACCAAAAGTTCTCATTCCCCCCAAAGTGTTATTAACATTTTGGGATATGCCTAATGGTAAATCTGGTAATCTATCAATTTCCTCTTCTTCTAATCTTTGAAAATTATTCATAATAATCGATTTTAGAAAACGCTATGTTTTTAGTTCATGCTATAATTTTTAACTCGTTAAAGTGGACGCTGTTTAAACCTATCTTCATACGCTTTTTGAGCTTTATGCTTTGCTCTTTTCAATTTCATTTTTATAGCACTTTCTGACTTATCTAAAGAATTAGAAATCTCTTTAATTGACATATCATCTTGATACTTCATTAAGAGTACTGCTTTATCGCCAACTGGAATAATATCGAGTACTACTTTCAGTTTTTTAACTTCCATTTCTAATAACGCACTATCTGGCACTTCTTCTGCTAAGTCTGGCGCATTCTCTATTTCATCAGAAAAAATACTTCCATCCTTTTTCTTCTTTCTAATGAGGTCTATACAATAATTATAAGTGATAGAATAAATCCAGGTTGAAAATTTGGATTTCCCTCCAAACTTAGAAAGGTTTAGAAAAATTTTCAAGAAAATATCCTGTGTAGCATCTTGTGCAGCAGCTTCCTCTTTTAACAAAGAGATGCATTTGCTAAATACTTTTGTTGAATATTTTGCATAAAGTTGATCGAAATACCTTGAATTCTGAGTTTCAAGATAATGCCGAATGAGTTCTTCATCCGATAGCTTCATTTTTTGTAATATCTTCTCCAAATGAATTTGGTTTGTACTATATTTTCCACAAAGGTAATAAACAAGTACAAGTTTTTTTACTCTAATTTAGGGGGTATGAAGACTTGTTGTCTGTTGGATGTGTTTATCTTACCTTCTATAAGATATGGTTTAGACGGTAACTTATCGAAGATGGGTACACATTTTCTAAAAAAATCTTAAATTTTTCTTAAAAATTAAACATTTATTAAAATTCAAATCTCCTTTTAAGCAAAAAGAGCAAATCCATTTAAAATATTGATTATCAATTAATTAAAGTTAAATTTCTATTCTTCTGGCGTTATAATTTAAAGAAACTAACTAAGCATTTTAGTTAAAATATTAGAAATAAAAAGATAAATATAATTTATTATCAAAGTTTAATGAATCACTAAAATATCAGAAAAAAGAAAAGAAATATTTTTATTTTTAAATGTGTAATTTGATAATAATTTCACATGATTTCTCCAACATCAGATAAACTTTCTCAAATCCTCCTTCATAATATGGGTCAGGGACACCTCTATTCTCATTTGGATAAAGATAATTGAGCATCAGCTTCACCTTTTCTTTTTGAGCATCAGAGGTTGCTAATTGTAAAACATCCTTATAATTAGAACTATCCATCGCCAATATTAAATCAAAGTTATCCAAGTCTTTAGTTTCAATTTGTCGAGAACGCTGATTTGTTATATCTATACCATTTGCTTTCGCTACTTCAATAGAGCGTTTATCGGGCAAATTTCCTTTGTGCCAGCCACTCGTTCCAGATGAATCTACTTCCCATGTTAAATTTCTTTCTTTTATCTTTTGTTTCATAATACCTTCTGCCAATGGAGACCGACAAATATTACCCAAACAAACCATTAGAATTTTCATAAAGAATAATTATTGACAAAAACAACAAACCTCCAAACTCTTATCGAATTTGGAGGCTTATTAGTGAAATTAAATCACTTATTCTAAAGTTAACTATAGTTTTTAGTATTGATGAAAAAATAAATTGCGCTTTTAGATTTACAATTGATTCTTTTTTAAATTGATTATCAATCAATTATAAAAAATTAATCATTTGAAAATCCACAATTTATTTTTTCATCGTTCCTTAAAATTATCTATTTAGTATTTTTCTATCTTTGAAGAAAAGAAAAGTTGACTAAAAGCAATAATTTCTTAAAACTTTTTAGTTAGCCATTGCTTTTGCTTTTGCTTTTCTACGAACACGTCTTTTAGTTGATTCTAAATAAGCACTAGCGCCTGGTTGTTGCAAATAATTATACAAAATCTCTTTAGCTCTAAATAATTGTGCTTTAACCGTACCTAGTGGAATGTCTAATTCCTTAGCAATTTCATCATAGCTCAACTCTTCAAAAAATCGTAATTCAATCATTAAACGATATTTTAAATTAAGCTTTTGAAGAATGTCTCGCATTAGCTTTACTCTTTGTGCCCGAATGAATTTTTCTTCTGGATCTAAAGAACTAGCTTTTAAATTGCTAGAATAATCATGATCACCTCCTGGTTCGATTGGATCATCAATAGATAGCAAGTGTAATCTCTTTTTACGAATGTAGTCGATACAGTTATTAATGGCAATTTTAAACAACCAAGTACTAAATGCGTACCGGGGTGTATAGCTAGCTAACTTATTAAAAGCTTTTCCAAAAGCTTCTAATGTTAAGTCATCCGCATCTTCTCTATTACTTACCATCTTATACATCATATGGTAAATCGAATTGCGGTAGCGGTCCATTAATTTTGCGTATGCTCTTTGATCGCCGTCAATGGCGCGCAGGACAAGACCATAATCAGCCTTTGCCTGAGGGGATAAATTTGTTGTTGTTACTTCCATACTTGTGTTTTACCTATTAACATTATGGGTACTAAAATTTAAAAATTAATTTTGGTATGTAGCATCTATATATTGAGACCCATTATGAATAGTGAGTAATACTGGAATTTGCACAGCATATACTCTTGTTAAGATTGTAATACGCTTTCGTATTACATTTTAAACTTATTACAAACTCTATGCTAAAAAGCACAGTTGTCCTAAATTTTTTTGTCGCATAGTGCAGAAGTTAGGACAAAGATAATAGACTTGATGGTATTTTCTGAATTTTTTCGAGACTTTTTCCTGTCGGAATTTAGCATTTACTAATGATAATTGCATGATTTTCAGACAGTTCTGATTTTGCATCAGATTGAGACACTAAGATTCGGTGTGCTAGCAACTAATTTGTTCCATTCATAAATTTATAAATGAACAATATTAATAGCCTTAGATTGATGTGAGTTTTTAGGTTCAATTTATACAACTGAATATACCTAAATTGATTGTTTATTGGCCAACTTAAACTATATCATACAACGAACCGCACGCAAGTTGATGAGTAAGATAGAAGTGAGCAACAGTTTTTTGAAAATAAAAAAAATCTAAAAGATTTTTTTCTTTTTCGTGTGAATCATTGAAGAAAATCTCATTACAGGCTGTCTTTTCTGAAAAAATAAGCTGTAATATTGTCAAGTCTAAGGAATTATTCCATGAATTAATATAAGATTTATTTATGTCAAATACTTAACCTAATTCATTTTTTCTATTATCTATTCCCTTATGAATCCGAAAGTTATAGCCTTTTATAAAAATAAACAAGCCCAATAAATAGATAAAAAGACTAAAAAGCGGCTAAGTGTTTAATATGTTTAATAAAAGGTAGGCTTGGTTGAGAATTCGGAAAAAAGGAATGTGTTAAATTTTTCAATTCTATATGAAACTTTTTTTTAGGTCGATAAAATATTTTTTTTGCCTTTCTTTTTTTTGTTTCATCCTAATCTGATAAAGTCGGTACCATAATAATAAATAAAGAATTTTGAACCTCAGCTAGTGATAGGTTCAATCATTCTATCCCGATTTTTTTATCAGGGCAAAATTTCTTGTCAAAAAATCATAAAATTTATTTGGTAAAGAACGAATAGGCTTATGCTCTAAAATTTAATAAGAATTGCTGGACGGCTTTATTAAATGTTATTCCGTCCTCTCCATGAAAGCTCACTTCCGTAGGTAAGACAAAAACAGGTAATTTGTGTTCAATTAAATATGCTCGATGCAGCTCAAGTCGCATTGCATCTTTTTCTGTGGTAAGGATAATTTTATTAGGATTATCTATTAACTCAAAATTTCGTTTCAAATGGGACACATCATAATTTGTAAAATAATGATGGTCTTCATATTGAAGAACTCGAACAGAATCTACTTCTTCCTCTAAATAATTCACTAAATACTCCGTTCTAGCAATTGCGCTTATCAATAAAATATTCAACTTAGGGTTAAGTGGCGCTCTATAAATCGGATTAAATAGGTAATAAGGTTTTTGATAAGCATAGTAGGAAAAAAATACCTTTTGATAACTTAATGGTGCTAACTCCTCTATCATCTGCTGTTTCTCTGATGTCGATAGTTTGCTAGGACATTTCGAAACAATTATTATATCCGCTCTTTGTGACGCAGAAGACCACTCTCTCAATCTGCCCGATGGTAATAAAAAATCTTTAGTATAAGGGTATTGATATTCTGTTAATAGTATATTTAAACCAGGGTCAATACTTCGATGCTGAAAAGCATCATCTAATAAGACTGCTTGTAAAGCTTGTTGTTCCATCAACAATTGAGGAATCGCAAAGGTCCTATTTTCGCTTACAGAGACTAATATATCTGGAAATTTTCTTTTAAATTGAAGTGGTTCATCTCCTACTTCTTCTGAAGTATTTTTAGCTGTAACTAGTAAAAAGCCTTTAGTCTTCCTACCATATCCTCTACTTAAAGTGGCAACGTTAATATAGTCTTTCAATAAGCGAATCAGATATTCTATATGAGGTGTTTTTCCTGCGCCTCCAATGGTTAAATTTCCAACAGAAATAAGCGGTATATTAAATCCAACTCCTTTTAATAAACCATATTTATAAGCTATATTACGTAGACTAATCCCTAAGCCATATAGCAAGGAAAAAGGAATTAATAATATTTGAATAAGCCTATGCTGAATCATATGGTAAAAGTAGAATAGTTTTTTTAAGTAGTCATATATTTTCTACAAACCCACTCTTCCCCTAGATAGTTTACTATTGTATTAGATTATTTCTGGACATGGTTATTTAATCCATTTAAATTATGTATTTCAAATGTAGGAATTATGTCCGTATTATTTGTTTTCTGATTCGGATTATACCAACAAGTATCAATTCCATAATTAAGTCCTCCTTTGATGTCAGAATTCAGGCTATCTCCTATAATTAAAACTTTTTCTTTTGGTGGAAATTCCATTTTTGCGAAAGCATAATCAAAAAAAGCTGAATAAGGTTTAGCAACACCAATCTCATCTGATACGACAATCAACTTAAAGTAGTGAGCTAGATTATTTTTTTCTAGCTTAGGTCGTTGTACTTCCTTTAAACCATTGGTCACAATGCCTAATTGATATTTTTGATAATAGGAATCTAGCAAAGCCTTCGCACCATCCATAAAAACTGCCTTTTCGGATAATAGTTGCAAATAATAATTGCTTAATTCAATAGCATTCACATTGGGTAAATCTAAAGCTATTAAAAACTGGCTAAATCTTGTTTCATTGATAACTGCCTGTGGTAAAGTTCCTGCTTCAAAGGCATCCCAACATCTACGATTAATTTTTTTGTAAATACTAAAATTAGTTGAATTAAGGGAAATACCTGCTCGATGCAAAGTCCGTTCTAGTGCATAATGTTCCGAAGCACTAAAATCTAATATCGTATCATCTAAATCAAAGAGTAACCATTCGTATTTCATATAACAATATTACTGTTTTTAATAAAATTAATTATAATTAACCTCATTTTATAGTCATCCAAGCTTTTGAATTTGGCTTTAATTAAAATACGATTATCTTTGCATTATGATTTGTAAAAAACGTACATACAAAAAAATTAAATACACGAAGCAATATTAGCTTCGGGAATTTTTTTGTATCTGTTTATTTATAATCATTTATACACCAAAAGACCCGAGCTTAATATAAGTTCGGGTCTTTTGTTTTTGCCAAACCAACCAAACCAAATTAGGTGATTCTATTTATTATCTAATTATAGATGAATAGTAGAGATTAGAGACCGGTTTATTGAGAGAATAAAAATAGAACGCTAGTGTCTAAATAAAACTAATAGTTCTTTTAGATGTCTCTTTTCTCTAATCTCTATTCTAGTTATGTCTAATTAAAATAAAAAATGCGCGTATTAAAATTCGGAGGAACATCAGTCGGGAAACCAGAACGGATGCATGCTATCGCTCAATTGATTAATGATGGTGTTGAAAAAGTTGTCGTTTTATCAGCAGTCTCTGGCACCACAAATAGCTTAGTAGAAATACATACGGCTTACAAAAAAGAAGGAAAAAAAGCTGCTCATAAACTAATTGATAAATTAGAGGCAAAATATCATCCTTTCATTCAACAGCTTTATGACGATAATGCCTCTATAAAAAAGGCACAAAAATTAGTCGAAGAAATTTTTGGCTTACTTCGTTCTTTCAAAGCTAAAAAATTCAGCGAGGCAGATGCCAAAGTTATCTTAGCACAAGGAGAATTATTGTCTACCCATCTGTTTTTATATTATGTCCAAGAAATTGGAATGAATGCAACGCTTATTCCTGCGTTGAATTTCATGAAAACGACTGACGGAGAGCCAGACCTGAAGTATATTGCTAAAAAAATTAGAAAAACGCTTGTTAAAGCAGGAAAACATCAAGTCTATATCACTCAAGGGTATATTTGTATGAATGATGCAGGAGAAATTGACAATCTTAGAAGAGGTGGTAGTGACTATACTGCTACCTTAATTGGTGGTGCTATTCCTGCTACAGAAATTCAAATTTGGACGGACATAGATGGCATGCATAATACGGATCCTAGAGTTGTAAAAGATACCTTCCCTATTCATGAGTTATCTTTTGATGAGGCTGCGGAACTAGCTTATTTTGGTGCAAAAATCTTACATCCTTCTTGTGTTTTGCCTGCTCAAAAAGCGGGTGTTCCTGTAAAATTATTGAATACGATGGAACCCAAGGCAAAAGGTACCGTCATTTCTGAAATTATGACTTCTACCCCTCAACGAGTAAAAGCTATTGCCGCCAAAGATGGTATTACAGCCATCAAGATTAAATCATCTCGAATGCTAAATGCTTATGGCTTCCTAAAAAAGATTTTTGAAGTTTTTGAAAACCATCAAACTTCTATCGATATGATTACCACTTCAGAGGTAGCTGTTTCTTTAACTATTGACGATGATTCAAAACTAAAACCTATTCTAAAAGCCCTTAAAGCTTTTGCTACCGTAGAAGTAGATTTAGCACAAACAATTATTTGTGTAGCTGGAGAATTTAAACATACAGATTCGGGTATTGCCGCCAAAGTAATTAATACTCTCCGAGAAATTCCATTAAGGATGATTTCTTCTGGCGGTAGTCGTAGCAATATTTCTATTCTAGTAGATTCTAAATATAAAGTCGCTGCTATGAATGCTTTGAATGAAGGACTTTTTGCAGATATTTTAAAACAAAAAAGAGCAATGGTTTAGTAGTAAAGTAGGAGTGATAAGTGAGATAAACAAAAAGCTCAAACAAAAATTAATTTGTTTGAGCTTTTTTATAGCTATAAGTATTGATAAAAAAATACTTTTTGTATTTTATTTATCTATTTCAGCAAGAATGAATCAATTAATAGTTTTCAATTTCAGTAAAAGCTTAATTGTTAAACAAACGTATTAACTGCAAATTGTCAACTATTTACTGCCAACTACACTATGCTTCCTCTTTAACAGCAACTTTTGGAGTAGATTCTTCTTTAGTAGGTTCTTCATCAGCACCCAAATCTAAAATAGCAGCTTTAATTTTATTTTCAATCTCTAAAGCAACTTCTGGATTATCTTCCATAAATCGTTTAGCTGCTTCTCGACCTTGTGCAATCTTCGCATCACTATAAGCGTACCACGAACCACTCTTCTTGATGATTTCATGTTCTACCCCTAAGTCGACTATCTCTCCTACTTTGGAAATACCTTTCCCATAAGTAATATCAAATTCTGCTTCTCTGAATGGAGGTGCTAATTTATTTTTCTTCACTCTCACTTTTACGTGATTCGCTACTACATTTCCTTCTTTATCTTTGATAGCCGCTCCACTTCTTCTAATATCTAAACGAACAGAAGCATAGAATTTAAGTGCATTACCACCCGTTGTTGTCTCTGGATTACCAAACATTACTCCAATCTTTTCTCTCAACTGGTTAATGAAAATACAACAAGTCCCTGCTTTACCAATAATAGCTGTTAACTTTCTAAGAGCTTGAGACATTAAACGAGCCTGTAAACCCATTTTAGAATCTCCCATTTCTCCTTCAATCTCTGCTTTTGGTACTAAAGCCGCAACTGAATCTACGACTATAATATCAATCGCTCCAGAACGAATCAAGTTCTCTGTAATTTCTAATGCTTGTTCCCCATTATCTGGTTGAGCAATTAATAAATTATCTACATCCACGCCCAATTTCTCCGCATAAAAACGGTCAAAGGCATGTTCCGCATCTACAAAAGCGGCAATTCCACCTTTCTTTTGTGCTTCTGCTATTGCATGAATAGCTAAAGTCGTCTTACCAGAAGATTCTGGTCCATATATTTCAACAACTCTTCCTTTAGGAAATCCTTGCACACCTAATGCAATATCTAATCCTAATGAACCTGTTGGAATTGTTTCAACTTGAACAACCTGTTTGTCTCCAAGTCTCATGACTGTACCTTTTCCATAGGTCTTCTCCAATCTATCTACTGTTAATTGAAGGGCTTTTAGTTTATTTTCTCTTTCTTTTGACATTATCAGCAATATTTTAAGGCTTATTAAATTTATTTAGAGGCGCATAAAATCAACTATTTGATTTCACTTCTACAAAAATAAATGATTTGTTTAGAATTACAAAACTTTTTGTAGTTTTTTTTAAAAAAAATAAACACATATTTGAATTATAGTAAAAGTACCGCTTTTTTTTACGTCTCCCAAGCTATCAATAAAAAGCCTTCAATGTTGAATCATTGAAGGCTTTTAGTATTACTGAAAAAATAAATTTACCTAAAGAATTTTGAATTGAATCTTTTTTCCATAGGTTTTCAACCCATTGAAAAGCTGCCCATCCTCTTCGAGGTTCACCCGTACGGGTTCATATTTCAAAATTGGTAAATTTATTTTTTCAGAGTTCCTTATATTTATACGTTCTATTTCTTTTAACTAAAATAGGCTGTTCAGAAATTTAGCTAGCTATTTTTCTATTATCAAAAACTTTTTAGTAGTTATGCCTTGCTTATCTGAAACTACATAAAAGTAAGTACGATTTTTCAATTCTCTCAAATCTATATTTAATTGATATTTACCTACGGTTTTCTCCTCGTCTAATAATATTTTCACTAATTTACCCTGTTCATCGTGAAGTTCTATTTTAATTCTTCCTACCTCTTTTACTTCATAATCTAAAGTATTGCCGCTTGTCGCAGGATTTGGGTATACTTTTATTTCAGTTAATGCAGCTACTTGATTGGTAGAAATTACTTGATTCGGGTCTAACAAAAGAAAATGTCCTTTTCCTATTCTATTATCTACATTTCTATGATGTCCATGTCTTTTACCATGGCCTTTACGATGCGCCTTATCCCCTCCTCTTCGTTTATGTGTTGTCTCTCCTTTTTCTTGTTTAAATTGTTGAATAATTTCTTTTTGTTCTGCTTCCCATGTTGTCCGCTCAGATTCAATTTCCGCATATAATTCTTCAATATTGCTTTCATATTTTTCTACTAACTCTTTTAATGTTAAAACTTCTTCATCATTTTCTCTCGCCGCTTTTCTGGTTTCTATTTTAGCTTTTCTATTAGCAGAGTTTCTTTTTTTTCCATTAGCTTGCCATTCTGCTTTGCGCTTTTCTCTTTGCTCTTTCTTATCAGCAAAAGCAATACGTAATTCGGATAATTCAGCTTTACTTTCCTCGGATAAATTTGCTTCTAATTTTGCTCGTTGTGTTAAAATAACAGGTTCTATATTTTCTGCTCGGTAAGTTTCTAATGTTGCTTTTAGTTCTTTTCTACTTGACTTTCGTTCTGCCATTTTGGCCTTCCGTTCTGCTTTATAAGTTGCTTTTCTCTCTGCCAAAAGTGTTTGCTGTGATTGCGTTAATATCTTCTCAATAGCTGCCTTTTGATTGTCTGCTAAAAGCTCCATTGCAGCTCTTTTCTCTAAACGGTCTTTAGTCTCATCAGCTTTTACCAATTGTGCCTGTTTTTTAAAATCTACTTGTAGTTTTTCAATTTGAGCTGCCTGTGCTTCAGACAAATTCAAATCTTCTTTTACGGCTTCTATCATTATCATATTGGGCGGATGATGACGGCCTCTTTGCCCCATTAGATTTTGGACACACAAAATTGCCAATATTAACATCAGGATTTGTGCTTTATTTTTTAGATACTTCATTTTCTATTTTTTTTAATTTAAAAATATAGTAAAAAGTTGATTTTTTGATTAAATGATTGATTATTTTACTATC
>CAYMSC010000106.1:0-14860 GCA_964392805.1 uncultured Saprospiraceae bacterium | reverse complement strand
AAACCATATCATCTTCTATTAAAGGGGGACCAACTCGAGAGGAGCCTTCTATATCAAAATCTATCAATGACCATTCGATGCTATCCGCCGTCCTATTATAAGCATAAACATCTAGTTGTTGGTCTAGCGTCCCACCAAAATCTAGGCTTCTGACAACAAAAATTAAAAGACTATCTCCTGTTGAAGAAACCCAACCAGCAGGCGGCTCCATACCTGGTTCATAACTATTCATCTCAGGAATAGTAAGTAAGGTATCTCTATTTCCTGAATACTTATCCAGCGTAGTTAAATAAGCAAAATCAGCACTTTGTGGTGAAGCATCTCTGGTAGAATGAAAAATTCCACCTAAAGTAATAGAACTGCGAGGGTCTCCGTGGAGTAGGGGAGTACTTCTCCACAGAGTTTGACCATTATTACCATCAATTAAAAAGGTTTGATTCCATGAATTACCAAATATTTGGTTATCAATTATTTGTACGGGTTGACTTACAAAATCAGGTTTTATCCAATCTTCCCAATCAAATAAAAAATCGCCTGTATTTTTATCCCAAAAATAGACAATAGCTCTCCCAAGTTTACCGGGCGTAGCAATTACTTTATCGTTTGCCAAGACAACCCCTTCATTAAGGTAAATATTTGTATCTACCACTCCCATAGGTACTTGCCAAACTATCTCTAAAGTCTCTTTTGTTTCAGGAGTGGTAATCGGTGGAGAAACGCTATCAATAGTATCTTTTTGACAATTTAAAAACAGTAAAAAAAATAAGGTTAAAATACTCATGTGGTTTATTATGTTTTTCATTACTATTTCTTTTCTGTTATAAAAAAGATACCATGCCCCCCATCCCACAATTGATTTAATCCAACTCTCGTATTCTCATCATTCCGCATTTGCAGATGATTGCTGCCTCTCATTTGTACCGCTTTTGCCCCAGGATAATCCATAGCAGATTTCGCCAAAACCACGCCATCAGAAGGATACCTATTAGGAGTTCCGAGTACAACATTTTCCACGGTTCGGCAAGAGCTTCCTTCAGCACAAGGGCCAGGTAAGGTCAAAGAAAAAGAGCCCGCCCCTCCACCAGGGTCACCACTTTCACAAATACAAACAGTATTATCCTCTAGGATTGGAATTTCTAAAGCTCCTATGGCTATTTTATATTTGTCATTAGCTGTGTCATAGAAATTTAGCGTTTTATTAAAAGCATTAAGAATTCTTTCCGCATCTCTTACTTCTCGAGCTACAATTGGGCAAGGCAAGACTAAAAAACAGAGTGCGTTAGCCAGTCTTTCTCGCTCTTTTAGGGTTTCTTCCCATTCTAGGGTCTTCATAAAGACCTCTTCCCTATTTTCTACTGCATCTGCTGCAAAATTTCCATCATCATTAGCTGAAAATACAGGTTCTAACTCAGGTCTATTTACGATTGCATTAATTGTATTCAACAGTACTGGTTCCTGTTCAATGCCATAAAAAGCAACTTTATTCACTGGGATAACCCCTCTATTATTTTCATCATGTTCCTTCAAAATATCTAATGCTGGTGCACCAGGGATATAGTCATTTCTGATGGCTCTATTCTGTGCAGCTAATAATCTAAGGAAGCCTTCTTGAGCGGCAAAGGAACATCCATTTTCGTAGGTATAAGAAGGCAAGAGAAGAAATAAAAGAGTAGGAGTAAATTGAATTGCTTTAAATTAAAATAGCCATTGATTAAAGGTGTGAAATTTGTTGTCATATTAGATTTTTTTGTGAGTGTTAGTAAATAATACAAGTATAAATTTCAGACTATTCCGCTTTTATTTGTGAGCTATTTTGGATAGAAATATATTTTTTTTTATCCCAAATGAATAAAATTTTCGTATTTGCGTGATATTTTCTTTTTTTTTATCCCAAAGCGATAAATTAATCTAGCGAATTATTCTAACAGAATAATACCATTTTTCTTTAATGGAATGGAAAGTCGATTTAGGGAGGGTTTCAATTTCAATCTCAATTTCAACCTCAAAATTAGCAAAATTAAATTTGGGAATTAATGGACATTTTGAGCCACATTTTTCTCGTTTGAATTCTAAAAGAGTCGGGTATATTTGTTTACCTACTTATCATCATGAATGGTTTTCAAATGGCTTGATTGTTAAATAGCCTACTACTTATCTTCAGTTATAAATCGATTGATAATTACACGCGTCTTATTGATTTTTTTCTTTAGTTGATTAAAGTATAGTTCTCTACTTTTTTCAGCATGTAGGCTAATTAATTCTGATTTATTGGTGATTCGATTAAACCAATTATCCATATCTAGGATAGCCTTTAAATTATTAGATTTGATATAATTGGGGTTGGTAAAGGTGCTGTATACAGTAGACCCAAGGTCGGTTACCACCAAAATACTATTTCCTGTATAAATAGTTTCGTTGTGGAATAGCGTAAATTTCGCTCTATCCTTTATTCCAATGGCTTCTATCGGGAATTTTTTACCCACCTCAGCCATCTTTTTTAAGTGTTCTACTAATAGTATCAGTTTATCACAGATTATGATTCCATCAGATGGGTGCTTCATATTCCCACTTTGAATGCAATGTATTAATTGACTAAGTGTATTATCCAAGGCATTAGCAGACCAAAGTTCTATACTTGGCACTTTAAGATAATGATGTAGAAAAGTAGCCGCAGCTTCATAATCAGTTGGTGACATTAAATCTAATGAAAAAGGTTTGCCTTGCAGGTAATCAAAGTTCCAGGTAGTTTTTCCCCAAGTAAATAATTTAAAAGCAATTATTTCTGGAAAGAAGCAGTAGTGATAAATAGGTATTTCTGCGGAGGCATATTTAATATACCCGTTTACCTTAGGCAATTCAGCTATTTGAACAGACAAGTTATTTAAATAATCGGCAAAGTTTTTAGGCTTATTTACAAGAGAGGGGTAAGAGAATAGCACTATATCCGTTTCCTTATTAAGGAGCGCATCTATGGAGATATTAAAATGTTGAACGAGTAGGGTTAATTCGTCAGGAGTTAGCGGAGTATCACCTCTGATTCTTTTGTAAACGGCATTAGATTGAACATTAAGCAGAATAGAAAGTGCGGTTATTGCTTCCGACTTTTTTTTAAAGGTAAATAGTATTTTTTCAAATAAAGCGTGTTGTAATTTCATTATGGATATAGATATGTATTTTAGACTAAGTACCGAGCAATAGGTAATCAGAATGAAAATTGATATTGAAAAGAGGTCAGAAGTCAGACCATGAAGAATGAAAATTCTGAACCCGAAGGGATGGGCTGCTACATTTTTCTGTCAGAAGTCAGACTTATCTTTTGTAAAGCCTTGTTTTAGATGGTTTGATTGCTAGATTGTCTGATGGTTTTTCCCAACCATCTAGCCATCAAACAATTTAACCATCACACACATTAGCAATTATTTATTTAACATTGTCAAGTTAACAAATATATTTATTTTTGATAAATTTATTAAATAAGTAACGGTAAAATAATAACTTGAACATCTAGGACGACTTCTTTTGATCCTATTTTTACTTTAAAATCGGTCATAGTATCAAGCCTCCCGTCCGCTTTGCGGTTCACCCGTACGGGTTCGTTCCCTCTTTTAAAGATGAACCCGTCCGGGTGAACCGCAAGGCGGATGGGTGGGTAGAACCAAAATAATCTCGTCCAGATGACCAACTTAATATTTCGTCGTTACTAAATGAAATTATTAAAAGTAAAAATTATAAATCAAACAGCGTCCCTCAGCGTCAAAAAAATATGTCATTAACCACCTTTCATTTCCTCAAAACAGGCCTACAAACCCTAATCCAAGACCGTGGAAGAGTAGGTTATCAATCCTATGGCGTACCAGTAAGTGGAGTGATGGATAAAAAATCGGCAGCTTTAGCCAATGAATTAGTAGGAAATCCATCTGATGCACCTGTTATAGAAATCACGCTGTTAGGTCCTAAAATTGAGATAGAAGGGGAATGTCAAATAGCTATTACAGGAGCAGATTTATCACCAAAAATTAATAATCAAACGATACCATTATATACAACCATTAATGTCAAAAACGGAGATATGCTTTCTTTTGGAGCTATCAAAAACGGTTGTCGAGCCTATTTAGCGATAGGAGGGGAGTGGCAATTATCAAAATGGTTGAACAGTTATAGTGCAGTCCCCTATGCAGGAAAAGAAGCGACACCAAAAAGTGTAATAGAAAAAGGACAACAGTTAACCATTAAAACAGCTACAAGGTTTAGTAAGAAAAGTATTCCCAAATCAGAACAACCCATTTATAATAACAGCCAAAGAATTCGAGTTTTACCCGGACCAGAATTTGAAGAGTTTTCGCCTTATACAATAGCTTATTTTTTTAGCAGAGGCTATAAACTAACCAATGATTCCAACCGAATGGGCTATCGACTAGATGGCAATTTGATTGATTTTAAACCCAAGCGAGAAGTTATTTCTTCTGGCATTATTCCGGGCACTATCCAAATTACCAGTTCAGGACAACCCGTTATTCTAATGGCGGATGCACAGACAGTAGGCGGATATTATCGAATTGCCAATGTCATTTCCGCAGATATGGATAAATTAGCGCAACTTAAACCGGGAGAAGAAGTATGGTTTTCTTTAATAAGATTGGCTGAAATTCGATAACTATCAATCTACTATTCTTGAATTTTTATCTTCAAAAATAATATACTATCAAAAAAAGTGAAAATACTTGTATTAAATTTCGGATAATAATGAAAATTAATGGCTAACTTTGTAAAAATTTTGATAGTGTTATTTTTACACTAAGTATATAGCCCCAATTATAAATTAACAACCGATAATAGGTAACCTATAATGGAAAAGCTAACTAAGCAAACGATAAATATTATTAGAACAACCCAAAGGAACAATATTGACTTGACCCAATTAGCGGACAACAAGGCAAATGTTTTATTGAGTTTGAATGCCATCATGATAACTTTTTTGTTGCCAATGATTTTGTCAAATTTGGAAGTCATTTTTCAAGGCTATTTATATATTCCGCTAATCATTTTATCCGTTACTTGTTTTACAACTATCTACATCTCCGCAATCGTATTAAAACCTTCTAATTTAGAAGAATATCGCGCCAGTCCTTCCGACGACCCAGATGCTCAATTTAGTCCGTTCTTTTTTGGCAATTTTTATAAAATGAAGCCAGATGAGTTTTTTGATTATATGGAGGAAACGATGTCTAATTCAGAAATGGTCAAAGACCATTTAACCCAAGACCTCTTTTATATAGGTAGGCGATTAGGCTTCAAAATGGATAGAATTCGTTTAGCGTTCAATATTTTCTTATCGGGCCTTTTTTTAACTTTATTATCTACGGCTATTGTGGTTTCTTTTATGTAAGCTAGTGGGGGAGTGGCAGTCAACCTTTTCAGCATAAGAACTGTTCGTAATAGAAAAGAAAAAATATGACTAATTCTCCAATACTCCGCATACATCCATTAGGTTTTCCGTGGAAAACGCAAGACCCATTTTTATTCTGTGTATACCACAAAGATGCTTATCCTCAAGGAAATGCCGAATTAGGACCAGCAACTTCTTTGACAGGCAGAAATTTAGGGCAAGACTTTGTCCTAAAAGATGGATGGAGAATGTATCATGGTCGTAAAGTACCAGGTTTTCCAGCGCATCCGCACCGAGGATTTGAAACTGTGACCATCGTAAGAGAAGGCATCGTAGATCATTCGGATTCATTGGGTGCGACGGCTAGATTTGGGCATGGAGACGTACAATGGTTAACCTCTGGGAAAGGATTGCAACATGCAGAAATGTTCCCATTATTAAATAAGGAAAAAGACAATCCCTTTGAGTTATTTCAATTGTGGTTGAATTTGCCCAAAGCAGATAAAATGGTGGACCCACATTTTAAAATGTTGTGGGGCGAAACGATTCCTAAAATAAATGTGGAAGATGAATTAGGTCGAGCCACTTATATAGAATTAATTGCTGGAAAAATAGGCGTAGACCAAGCTCCCTCGCCAACGCCCAATTCATGGGCCGCCAAGCCAGAAAATGAAGTGGCTATCTATACCATCAAAATGGCCCCTCATGCAGCATGGACTTTTCCAGAAGGAAGTGAAGGCATTACTCGTTCCCTCTATTTTTATAAAGGAGAAAGTGTACAAATTGCAGACTTAGAAATCAAGCCTGACCATTCCGCAGATTTAAATCCAACGATTAAAACAGTCTTAAAAAATGGCCCCACAGAAAGCCGATTATTTGTCTTGCAAGGCAAACCTATCAATGAACCTGTTGTGCAACACGGTCCTTTTGTAATGAATTCTCAGGAAGAAATTAGAGCTGCCTTCCAAGATTATCAGCGCACGCAATTTGGTGGTTGGCCTTGGGGTTCGGCTGCGCCTGTTCATGATAGGGAAAAAGGGCGATTTGCTAGGCATGTGGATGGTACTGTGGAAGTGAAGGAAGTTTAATTTCAAATCTAAAATTCAAAATTCAAAATTTCAAAGTGAGGAATAGGAGGGACGTTCATCATGAACTGCTACTACTGCTATGGAACGGGAGATAAATAAGCGTAAAATAGGCAGTCTAAAATTAGCGGTTATTTGTTTCTCATTCCTAACATTATAAATTTTTCATCCATTCCTGATTCGCTTTGGAAAAGGAAGGTCGGACGGGCGTTTCTTGATAATTAATAGCTAAATGATAATGACTTTGTTCATATACCTCTTTGAAGGCTTTAGGCAAATCTAGCACAGTATCTTTATCCGCTTCTTTAAGTGGTACAGGAATAATGGGCAGGGTATCTTTTATATCGACTGCCCAAATAGTTGTTTGCCAAGATTCTTTTCTGATTAAAGAAATAATATAATGCGCCTTGGGCAAATCAACATGTTCAATCGCACGTTGTCCTCTTCTCAACAAATCTATCTCGATAAGATGAACGCCAGCATTATGCAATCGTTCTCTTTTTTGTCGATAAGCAGTTAGATTCGGCATTCTTTTGTTAACAGGAGATAAAATTTCTACGGCAGTTATTAATTGATTGCTTTTTCTATCTCTAATTTCAACTACAGGAATTTTCACCTCAATTGTTTTCTTTTCTATTAAAATAGCCGTGGAAGGGGTAAAAGGAGGTTCATTTGCTGCATAGGTTGTGGCTGGTTCTTTAATGATATTATTTCGATGCAAAACGGCTAAATCAGGATACATAATCCCAAAATCTTTTTCTGGTGAGCTATCCCCTATGGTATAAGTAATAGTTTGCACCAGATATTTTGGACTAACTTTAGGTACCAGTTGTGTCTTCAAAAAAATAGCCAAGCTATTATGAAAATCTGGCCATAGATGCCCTTCTAAATAAGGATCCATACCTGGAAATGGTGATTGCATTGGTTTAGTTTTCTTTAAAAATACAAATTATTACGCATCTAGTAGTAAGATAAAAATAAATTTACATTTTTGGAAGTCAAAGGTTTAGCTAAAACACTTAAAATGAATCGTTTATTTAACTAAACCTTTGACAAATGATAAATTTATTTTATCACGTTCCTTATTCAACCGCCATCCCCCGAATCTCCTTCTTCCTGCCAATCGCCGCAATCCGTTTTTTTAAATTAGCCGCTGTTTTAACTTCCGTTTGAGAAAAAGCATATAAATCGATGGCGAATAACCAAAGTGGATACAATAAAAACAAGGTAAATAAAGTGGTGAAAAGCATAAAACCATGCAGGACATTTTTGCCTGCTACCCCTTTAAAGGGTAAATTCCAACTAACAATATCCACAAAGAACCAACTAAGAGAGGTGTCTAGCAGGGAATAAAATAGCCCACAAATCACCAAGATGATAAAAGATAAAGAAACCAATTTAAAATAAGCAGCCCCCATCAAGTCAAAGGATTTTATCAGCCCTTGGATATACCAAACCTTTTCCTTTTGCAGCAGGAACAACCAAAGCAAAATGACAGGAAACAATAGTAGCACAAAGAAAAAGGTATATCCATGTCCGACCTTTATCAATAAATACAGTAGCGTAACAGGCAATATTATTTTTAGAAATAACAACAAACCAGCAAAGCGATTATTATTTTCTGGAAGACTACCCGCTGCTTGTAATACTAATTGATTAAAATAAATAGAACCGCCTGTAAACGTTAGAATAGCAACAATAGGCAGTAATGGTATTTTTTCATGGGTGAAATATTGCGCCATGTGTTGGAAGATACTATCAAAATAAAAGAGGTCTGAGAAGTTATCCGCTTCATGTAGCACTAGAATGGTAAAGCCATAAAAAAGACTCGCAAAAAAAGCTGCCAATAAAATTTTCCCAAAATGATTTCGATAAAAAATAAAAGCATCTGCAAATAAGTCGCCTGTTTTCTTAATCGCTCCAAAATTTATAGCTTGCAAAATATCAGGTTGCAACTCATATCTGCTTTCGACAATATTAAAACCTTTCTTAGCCTTAGCATACGGATACCAGACAAAATACCATAGCACAAAGACCAGACATATCAAGATAAAGGCAGCCCGAAGCAAATCTGGTAATTCCGTATGCCGAGTAATATAGCCTTCAATAAATCCTGCGATTATAAAAATAGGAATCAAACCCATCATAATTTTTAATCCTCGCCTAGCACTAATCTGAAAAGACTTCAATCGAGACAAAGTATCGGGGAACACCCAACCTTTACCCATCGTCATACCCGCAGCCCCTGCAATAATAATCGCAGAGATTTCTAAAGTGCCGTGCATCCAAATCGTCAAAAAAGATTCAGTAAAAACCCCTTTAGTATAAAAGAAATACTGAAACGCACCAACCATTACGCCATTCCTGATTAATATGCCTATCGAACCAATCGCCGCAAATATCCCCATTGCAAAGGTCAGCAAAGCCACAAAGATATTATTGAGGGTAATACCGACCGACATTCCAAATTGCCCTTTTTCCTTATAAACCGCCATCGGGTCGCCTTTTTTGATATTCTCTATCGTCATATCTACATACGCATCGCCCAGAATAATGCGAGGAAACTCGACATCCATAGCCGTAGACAAAGCACCAATCAAACAAGCACCTGCAAAGACCAGAAAAGACAATAGAAAATCTTTGCGGGCATCATAGACCAATTTCGGTAATTCTTCCGTCCAAAAATTAATAAATCGTTGAGTAGGAGACTGTTTATTTTTATAAAGGTTGGTAAATATCTTCTGCGCCAGCCCATTCAAATAAACTCGAACCGACCGATTTTTATAAAAAGTACGAGCATAGGATAAATCATCGGTTACATTGATGAAAATCTCATTTAGTTTATCAGGGTCTTGATATTCTTTTTTGAGTACTTTTTCGTACTCTGCCCACTTTTTTTGATTGTCTTTTATAAATTTTGTTTCGCGCATTGGTAAGCGTATCGAAGTTATTTGTCGGCTATATAATTTTTTAGGACGAATGAAGTCGCTAGTACTTTGCCAAAGTACATAAAAAAAATAAGGCATACAAATGGAATGATTTAATAAAATTTTGAACAAAATATATATACTACTTTATCTACTATTGAGGCATTCAAGATAGTTTATGAAAAAGTAGTGAAGCGTTATGACTTCTATTCCTAGAACCCAACCAAGCATCCTTATTTAATAAAAATTAATTTCATCCAACTCAGCAACTTTGCAGGACGGCTATTATAATATTGATTATCAATTCCCCTACCGCTTAAATAAATTTTCCAAGACTTCTTTATCCTAAGTATTACTGAAAAAATAAAATGTTTTGAAGGTATGGATTTAAAGTGTAATGGATTGATTTTTAAATGTTTATAAAATTTATTTTTAATAAGTGAAGGTATAAGTAGTTAAAAATGTATTTTTTATCCCTTTAGGTAACTATTAAGTTTGTAGGTAAAGATGCGTCTTGATGTAATTTCAGATTATAACAAAACTAATTGCCAAATAAATGAATAAATCACAACAAATAGACTATTTCCACGAGTTATCTGTCTTACTGACTGGCTTTGATTTAGTCACGCTCTATGGAACAGACATGGGAGATTTTTATTTAAAATCTTTGCAGGACATCTTAGGAACGGATTTAATGGAGGAATTTTTAGATACCTTCTACCATACAACTAGACCCTATAGAAACTCCTCTGTCGGTTGGTTAGATAACCTTAACACCCTAGATTTAAAAGATTTAGAGGTGAAATTTTTAACAAATGACAAATGGGAGCCCTTATGTCGCAATATCATTAAGATGTGGTATATGGGGAATTGGTATCAAATGCCAGATGTGTGGCGAAAAACTTATGTGAATAGTAAGCTTGATGAAACTAAGGTGTTGTCTAAAGAAGCCTATATAGAAGGCTTGGTTTGGAAAGCATTGGGAGTACATCCAAAATCGGCAAAACACCCCGGCTATGGTACTTGGCAATTTTCACCAAAATACTGATACTCATATCGCAGAAAAATAATCTTATTTCTTACGTTTTCTGATGCACAGTAGATTTTATTCCAATCCGTTTAGAGCTTCCAGAACTCCAAGTTCTGGAAGCGCTTTAATAAGAAAAACTTTCGAATAAAGTCTAGTTTACTCCAATTTAAGGAACGCGATAAAAATAAATGGAGATTCTCGTCGGACGATTAGTTAAATAAACGATTCATTTTAAGTGTTTTAGCTAATCGTTCGACTTTAAAGAATCTGCATTTATTTTTATCTTACTACTAAGTGGTTTGTCAGAGAATCAATTTTTAAAGAATTCAAAAATTTATTTATGGTTGTTGATGAACAAGTTTTTGATGTTATTATAGTAGGCGCAGGCATTTCTGGCTCCATTATCGCCAAAGAGCTGCAAAGGAAAAATAACGCACTATCTATTTTAATACTCGAAGCAGGAACTGGCAAAAGCGGTGATTTTAATGATTATGACTTATATAATGATCAATTCTATAATGCCTTGATTAAAGTACCGAATAGTCCCTTTACCGAGACCAAATTTGCCCCTTCTCCTAGTGTATTAGATCCTGAAAAATTTGAAGATACTACGCCCAAAACGAATGGCTATTTCGTACAAAAAGGCCCTTATCCATTTTTAAGTAATTACAATAGAAATGTGGGCGGAACGACCTTGCACTGGTTAGGATCTACCCCAAGAATGTGTCCTAGTGATTTTGAAATGTACACAAAGTACAAAGTCGGCAGGGATTGGCCTATTAAGTATGCTGATTTACAACCCTATTATCGAAGAGCGGAAAAAGAAATTGGCGTTTCGGCAGAAGTTAGCGATCAATCCTACTTAGGTATTGCTTTTGATGAGGACTATGTTTATCCAATGCACGCTATGCCTCAAAGTTATTTGGACGAAAGCTTTAAGCGAGGCTTGAAAGATAGAACGCTAAATTTTAACGATAAAGAACAAAGTATTCCCGTTGTTTCTACCCCACAAGGACGTAATGGAATGCCTAATCCCGCTTATAATCAATATAAAGAAAACGAGGAAGTTTTTGAACCTGTTGGTGCCGTGGGTAATCCCGATTTAGGACAGCGTTGTGAAGGAAATGCTAATTGTGTACCGATTTGCCCTGTACAAGCTAAATATAGCGCCCTGAAATCTTTGCATGCTGCTTTGAGTGCTACGGGGTCAAAGATTGTGCTATTGAATCAATCGCCAGTTTCTAAAATATACACAACGGATAAGAATGGATTAACGAAAGTAGGGTACAAGACCTTTGAAGTAAGTTCGGATGGTATTCGCACGAACATTCAAAGCCATACGGTGAAGGGACGAAAAATTGTATTAGCGGCAAATGCCATCGAAAATGCTAAATTACTATTGGCCTCTAAAATATGTAACTCAAGTGGGGAAGTGGGGAAAAATTTAATGGATCATTTAGTCATGCTGACATGGGGATTTATGCCTGCTTCTGTTGGTGCGTATCGAGGTCCTGGTTCTACTTCGGGAATACCCATTGCAAGAGATGGAGATTTTAGAGCTAAACATTCTGCTTTTTGGATAGAAATTGGCAATTGGGGGTGGAATTGGCCAGCAAACGCTCCCGAAAGTTTTTTACTCAATGCCATAGATGGTAAGACCAATTCTAAATGTGATCCCAAAGGAGGACAAGAAAAATATTATGGTAAAAAATTAAGAGAACATCTTCAAAATAATGGCCCTAGACAATTCAGAATGGGCTGGGAAATTGAGCAATTGCCCGACGATTACAATTGCGTTACCATAGATGAAAAGTATAAAGATGCTTTGGGTAATTACCGACCTGTGATTCAATATCGAATTACGGATTATGAGAAAAAAGGTGGATTAGCAGCACATAATTTTGCGAATGAGTTGTTTACTGCACTTGGTGTAGAATCTAGGACGGAGTATTGTACTGGCGAACCTGGTTATTTTGAATATCAGCCATCTGAAAAAGGGGCTCCTCTTTTTCAATCTGCTTTTAATGGAGCAGGGCATGTAGTTGGTACGCATCGGATGGGAGACAATCCCGAAGATTCGGTGGTCAATAGCAATCAACGAGCACATGATAATCCAAATATTTTTGTCACAGGAGCTGGAAGTTTTGTCACCTTGGCTACTTCCAATCCGACCCTCACTTTATCGGCACTTGCTTTCCGAACAGCAGATGCTATTTTAAATGATTTTAAGAAAAGCTAGATAATATGTCTGATAAAAATTCACTTCCTTACCATAAACGAACCATTCAACCTAAGGCACAAGAAAAAGTGGCTGCTAAAGTTGGTGCCTCATCGGGATGGTTTAAAGATCTAAAGCTTCCATTTACTCCAAAAGGAAAAAAGAAGCGAAGAGGATTAATAGGTAAAGCAAATCCCTTTACGCTTGAAAATTTACATGATCATTTAAGAATTGCCATGATGTTGGAATTGTCCACCATTCCACCTTATTTGTGCGCACTTTACTCCATTCAAACAGGTGATAGAACCCAACCAGATTATCAGGAAAATTTTGGAGATAATGCCGAAGTAGCCAACATCATTCGTTCCGTGATGATGGAAGAAATGCTACACTTTACGCTTGTTGGAAATATACTGAATGCAGTTGATGGTAAGTTTATGATAACCGACAAGCAATATGTACCTACTTATCCGACTACACTGCCACATAGTAACGGTGATTTTGAAGTCTCCCTTAGAAAGTTTGATAAAACAGCCATCCGAGCTTTTATGCGGATTGAAGAACCTACGCCATCAAATGTTCCACCCAGAATTGAGGGATATGCGACAATAGGACAGTTTTATAATGGTATCATATTATTAATAAAAACTTTGGGTAAGTCCCAAAATATCTTTACAGGAGATGAGTCTCGACAAATAGATGAAAAATATTATTACGGTGGAGGTGATGAGCAAATAATCAAAGTAAAGGATGAAGCTTCTGCGCTAAAAGCGATTGAAATTATCATGGAACAAGGAGAAGGAACAGAAGACAACATTCGAGAAGTCGAAGTAGGGGACGAAGAGGAAATTAGGGAGTTGGCACATTACTATAAATATTTAGAAATCTACGAGGAGCAACGGTATGCAGATTGTCAGAAAAACCCCAAAGAACCACCACAAGGGACTAAAATGGATATTAAATACGACCGAGTTTACAATATGATGATTAACCCCAAAACGGAAGATTTTGTGACAGATGAATTAAAGAATCTGTCTCGCGAATTCAATCTTTTATACATGGGCTTATTACACGATTTGCAAGCTGCTTTTACGGGCGAACCAGACCGACTTATTAAAGGGGTAGGCAAGATGTTTAAACTTAGGTATAAGGCAGTGGAACTGATGCGGAATCCAATTCCTGGACGGAAGGTAAATGCTGGGCCTACTTTTGAGTATGTGGCCCCTCCCCAAATGTCAGTTTAAAATTGTCAAAACTTTATTTCATTTATTAACTATATATATTCAATAATTATGAAGAATTTAAGAAATGGTTTAAGATTAGGAGGTTCTATAGAGAACATGCATGCAGATTTAGGTCCTCTTTCAGAATTGGTAGGCACATGGATGGGGAATAGTGGTTTTAATATTGTTTTTGTACCAGATACTACCAACGGTTTTAAGCATAAGTTATTGGCGCGAGAATATACTGAATTAATAACTTTTACACCAGTACAGTCTCCTGTCCCTAATCGAAGTGGAAATGGTCCTACTCAATACATTGCAGCACTATTGTATCAATTGACTATTTGCGATAAAAAAACAATGGAAACGATGCATGTAGAAAACGGAATGTGGCTTCATTTAATGGATAAAGATCAAGGATCTTGTATTGTTAGACAAACTAGTGTTCCACATGGTAACGTTTTTTGTGCTATTGGAGGATGGGAAAATGTAGATGGAGCGCCTGATTTCATTGCAATGAATCCCTTACCTAATGGCGTTCCAGCAGAGGTTGAACATCCAGATGGGTATAATGCTAAAATAGGGAGTCTATACAGAGAAGGGACGGCAAATAATGTAATTGCTCTTAAAAGTCAAATCGAAAGCCAAAATATTTTGAATACTCGTGTTTTGAGTGTCAGTACCGATTCTGACAAAGGAGGAGGAATAGTAAGTATTCCGTTTATTGATAAAAATGTTCCAACACCATCTTTCTCTTCCGTATTTTATATAGAAGAGGTAGAAGGTGAAAATGGTAATAATTTTATGCAGTTGCAATATACTCAAAATACAGCCATCAAATTCCTAGATATGAAAGGTTCTACAACAGATCCAAAGGAAAAAGTGCTTTGGCCTCATATCAATTTTAATACACTAAGAAAAGTTTAATCTATTCTTTTAGACCCGATGTTTGAAGATTATATTTATAATCGCTAAGCCAAAATATTAGTTG
>CAYMSC010000105.1:0-15033 GCA_964392805.1 uncultured Saprospiraceae bacterium | reverse complement strand
CTAATCGTTCGACTTTAAAGAATCTGCATTTATTTTTATCTTACTACTAAGGAATAATGAAAAAATAAATTTACCATTTCTACACTATTCCTAATTCATTTCCTATTTAACGAATTCCTCGTTCATCCCCGATAAAAATCTCCGATTAATCGGAGTAGACAGGGATTTCGTTTTACTCAACATTTATAGTTCATCGTTTGGCAAACATATTAATATCTCTGTCAAATTTTTAAAAATGAAAGAAGAATTCACTATATCCATTTTCTCAGAAGATAAAGTAGGCTTATTAAGTCGAATCGTCACTATTTTCACTCGTCGACATATTAATATCGAAAGTTTGATTACTTCCGAATCTTCTATGCCGGGCATTTATCGTTTCATTATTGTTGTAACCGTAACAGAAAAAAAGGTCAAGCACTTAGTCAAGCAGATTGAAAAGCAAGTAGATGTATTAAAAGCTTTTTATTATGACGGTAGCGAAATCGTACATCAAGAAGTAGCGCTCTATAAAGTGCCTACTGCTATTTTTCTACAAGGCAACCATGTAGAAGAAATCGTTCGGGCGCATAATGCAAGAATCTTAGATATCGAAACAGACTATATAGTTATTGAGAAAACAGGTCACAAAAACGAAACAGAAGCGCTTTTAAGAGAACTAGAACAAATTGGTATCTATGAATTTACTCGTTCTGGTAGAGTGGCCATTACCAAAGACCATGAGCCATTGAACGAATATTTAAAGCAATTAGAGGCGGAAGAAATGGGATAATCCTTTCAAATAACTGTTTTTAATTTGAAATAAATCAGCTTTTTTAATTAAAATACCTTACTTTTGCACTCATTTTAAGAGAAACGTAATTGTTTCGAATTATAAAATCTAAAAATAATGTCGGCATAGCGAAAATCTTACCCGACCTCTTTTTTTTTCAAAATGTTATAGTGATGGATGCACTAAAATTTGTACAGGAGCAAATGGCTAACAAAAATGAATTACCTGCTTTTCGCCCAGGTGATACCGTAGCTGTTTCTTTAAGAATTAAGGAAGGTGAAAAAGAACGTATCCAAGTTTATAGAGGAGACGTTATCCAAATCAGAGGAACAGGTGCGACTAAGACTTTTACGGTTAGAAAGATTTCTAATGGTGTTGGAGTTGAAAGAATCATTCCTTTAAGCTCTCCTGCAATTGCAGAGATTAAAGTATTAAAGCGGGGTAAAGTTAGAAGAGCGAAGTTATATTACTTACGTGATTTAGTTGGTAAGAAAGCTAGAATCAAAGAACGTAAATTTGTTAAGAAAAGTTAATTCACATCAATTATTATATTATATGCAGAGGGACGGATACGGGTAGTGTTCGTCCCTTTGAACTTTCTGGTGCAGTCGGCGGTAAGGGGCACAAAAAAATAACTTTATAGCTTCACTACTTTTTTCATTGCGACCACTTCCCTACCCTGCTTGACCAACACGGTATACATTCCTGTTGCTAAATTAGTACTTTCGAGAGTAAAGCAATTCGTCCCACAATTAGTCATTTTTGTTGATATCGCTTGCCCTAAAGTATTAACCAATTGAATAGCCGTGATAACCTCCGTTGTTTCTAGAACAACCCTAAATTCACTATTAAAAGGATTGGGGTAGACCTGCATTTCTTTTCCTATTATATCCTCGTTCAACGACAATTGATTATTTAATTCTTCTGTATTTAAAGGGTCTAATCCTTCTATTTTATCCACATTTTCTGTTATAGAAAAAGGTGTTGTACAGTCTTCGATATGTCCCCTAAAAATGCTACCTGATTTGGCGTAAAAACCATTTCTTAAATGAATCGCTTCCTTACTACTTGTCTGAATAGTCTGATTCTCTGACAAGTCCCGTTAAATAGTCAATTCCATTTTTTCAGTCAGAGAAAATCTTGAAATCAAATCGACTATAGGACTTGTCAGAGAACAATACCTAAAAAGTAGGACAGCCCACTTTACCTCCTCTCGAACGCTTTCTACCTCCACTTAAGCCATTGTCCAAGAAATTAAAGGAAATAGTAAAGCCTGCTATAAAATACCAATCATTAGGATTATTATCGCCTCTAGGAAGCCCTGCCACGTCATCTCCTAAACTAGCCGCGCCTTGATTACTTAATAGTATGGTTTCTAAACTTGCTCCTTCTGCTGCAAAGGCCTCATTACCGGGATAAGTTAAACTGACATCATCTAAATAATCTGTAAATAATTTTCTTACACCAACTTCAAAGCCTAAGTTCAACGTTTCCGTGAGCGTATATTTAACACCTATACCGAATGGAATAGCAAATTGACTAAGTTTATAAGGGGTTCTTTCTGGAATAGATTCCAGATTTTGACCTTCCGTACCTAAAGGTTGTAAATCAAAAAACTGACCATCTAACTCGCCTTGTGGATTAAACTGAAAAAAAGCAATCCCTCCAAATAAATATGGGGAAAATGTCGAGGTATAATTATAAGGTTGATACCCAAGGATATTAAATTCTCCAATCAAACTTCCTTCATAAATGTCCGACTGAAAATTAAGATTACGATTAATAATCGCCGGATTTCCAGAATTGCTATCTTGCCCAGAAATATTTGCATAATTAAATCCCAGTCGAACAGCGAATAAATGATTGACATTATATTTTGCAAAACCACCTGCTGCTAGGTTTGTTTCTTTCAAAAATATTTGGCTAGAATTACTAGAAAGTTCTCCTATATAATTAGTGCCACCGACCAAAATACCTGCTTCAAAATGTTGTCCCCAAAGAGTTATTGGTAAAAAAAGAAGAAAAATTATTAATTGTTTCATTGCAAAAGAAGTAAAAATGTTTATTAAATCTATTTAAATTCAAGGTTAAAGTTAAACAAAATTATACCAAATTGGTATTAGGAATAAGTTGTGCAATAGTCAAAAGATGGGAAATTTTATTTAAAAATACATTCAATATATAAAATAAGTAGTGCACCCCATGTTTATGGGGTTTACTATTCTTACATTCGTACTTATCTTTGTACTGTAAGAAGGAGGGAACAATCTATTATTCCATCTTTATCTAAAGATAACCTCAAAAAATTTAAGTTTCCTTCTTCTTTTTTAAATGTACTAAGTCTATTCGTATTTTTTCAAAGTTCCTTAACATATCCAAAAGTTTAAATGTAGACATTACTTATAAATCAAGACTTTTATTAAAAAAACCAAATTGAATCTAAATCCAGTCTTGATTTATTGAGAGAGTTTAACATAAAAGGGCGATGTTTAAAAACATCGCCCTTTATTTTTTGATTACCTTTTTTGTTTAGAGAAAACGAAAAAAATAACCTACGCATAAAATAACACAACCTAGAGCAAATCAAGTAAAGAAACCGTTTTATCCGTTGAATCCGTGTTCCAATCCTCCCAGTAAGACTGGGTAGGTTATTTTTTGCTAAATCCCTTACCTTTTTAATTTACCTTATTAAGCAACTTTCCAGATTCCAATAACTCCATTTTATCTAAATCATATATTTCATAAAAGTATAAAGCATTCTCTGCCTGAATATTTATTTTAAGTTCATCCGTTGTCATAATCTGCTTATGAATTAATCGACCGATATTATCCGTAATTTTAATTTGCAAATTAGGTCGATTCCCCTCAATTTTTGCCTCAAATATTATTTGGTCAACAAATGGATTAGGGTAAACCTTTATCATTTCTCTTCTTTTAATTTCCTCCAAAGAAGTTGTTAGTGCATCTGCACCAGCATTACAATTCCAACTTTCTAATTCATAGTTTCCTATATATCTATAAATAGCAGCTCCTCTGCCTATATCTACCATTTGTAAATCATTCCCTGGATTAGTATTCATAGAATTAGGGTTAGCCACCACAAAAGGGTCGTCTTCTTCTATTAAGTATAAGGAAGAGGGACATTCTGTATCGGTGGTGCTAAAAGTCAAAATTAAGGTCTCCTCGTATACGCCTAACTGAGATACTTTTTCGCTTAGGCTAATCCCAAAAGAGATATAATCCATTTCTGGGTTTTCAATCGGCTTATTAACTCTGGCGTTCAAATCCCATGTCCCCATATAACTAGTCACATCGGAAATGTCAAATCCTGTTGGCGCAACCACTGTTACTTGTCCAGAACCTAATAAAATATCTTGACTAGGACTAACCGTTGAATCTGCTCTTACGAATATACCCCATAGATTATCATCTGGTATCCATTGTAACTTTAAGCGCAATTGTGCCGAAGCTGTAGTTGCAAAAATTAAACTAATAAATAATAAGAAACACCTACCTCTAAATGTTTGATTGATTGCCATATATATTGATTGTTTTGGTTGACGCTTTCAAAAAGGAAGGGTTCGATTCTCTTTTTAAGAAAAATTGGGAAGTATATTAATGATTGAAGTGTCGGATGTAATAAAATGGAGGTAAAAAAGGGGAAATTTAGTAGTCTTTATTGCATTTTAAAAGTTACAATTTCAATGCCAATTTTATTAGAACTTGTTGAAGAGAATAAAAAATAATGATATAATCAACTAAGTAACGGCAAAACAATAACTTGAACATCTAGGACGGCTTCTTTTGATCCTATTTTTACTTTAAAATCGGTCATAGTATCAACAATACTCCCTCTTTTAAAGAAAAACTAGAACCAAAATAAGCTCGTCCAGATGACCAACTTATTATTTCGTCGTTACTAAGTGAAATTTAATTTTCAATTTTAAACCACCTTCGGGGGGAATTGAAGTTGAGGTTGAAATTTGAAAAATATCGACCTTTCAAATTATCGATTCCGATTTGTATCGGAATTGGTTTTAAAGCGCTGTTAAGCGGCTAATTATAAATCTACAAATTGCTGTCCGATAGTCAAACTTAATGGTGAAAAATTTTCTCCTGACCACTCACCAAAAATATTTATAGCATGACCGCCGCTTGCTGCCAAAATCTTCCATTTGGCTTTTTCGTTTTGAAAAACTGGAATTACTTTTTGGTCCTTATCCAATAAAAATAATTGGTCCTTTTCTAATACAGGCGTTACTGCCTCAAGACTACAAGGAAAGGCTATCTGCCAAGGATTAGCCGCTAAATTTTCGGTATAAAAGACAAGAAATTGGGTGAAGCTCTCAAATCCCACTATACGTTTGACCCTTCTATCCAATACCTGTTTTTCTTTGACCGCTATTCGGAGTGGTGCATTAGAAGGATAAAAAACTACTTGACCAACGAATACATTTCCCATCCTATAATTAGCGGTATAAGGATGTCGACCAAAGGCATAATCTAGTACTAAACCATAGCGTTTGGTTTCAAAACCAAGCACCCAAGTCCTTCTATAATTCAATTTCTCGTCCACTCCTTCTATCTGTCCCAAAATCATCCAAGTGTCTTTAACTGTCTGTCCATATTGGAATAATTCCTCTTTTTTAGTACTTACTCCTGCTACGGTCAATAAATCTTGTTGAATATTTAATGGTAATTCATCCATTTTCCTAAGTCCTCGTATCAAGAGATAATAAGCGGTTAATTCGGATAATACCTTTGCAGGCCAATCTTCGTCTGTACCAATAAGTACAGGAATATTTTTTATTCGCTTTCCTATTGCACTTAATTGTGCATCATGAATTCTAGCGGAAATTGCCGTCCAATACGAAAAAGGTTGTTGTTCTAAAGCAGCAATTCCTTGTCGGAGGGTATCCAAGAGCCAATTTTCTAATTCGTTCAAGCCTGCTACCATTCTGTCGAGGCGTTTGGAAAAATTCTTTTGTCTATTCTCTGCATTGGCTTGCATTCGTTCAGGGGAAAGATCTTTAGCAACAGGAGCCCCTTTTCCCACCCATTCGATTACCCACGATGGCAACTCTTCTGAGATAGTAAAAGCATCAAGTTGGTCGGCTAAAAGTATAGAAAGTGCTAAACTATGTTTACATGGATATTTTCGACTGGCACAATTGCATTTAAAGGTTTGCGTCTTTTTTTGAAAAGCTACTTTATAATAGGTAAGTCCCTTACTCTTGCATTCTCCCCAGATAGTGGAAGGATTGCGGGCTAAAGTTCGCCAAAATTTAGTGTTGGTTAGTTTTTTAGCACGGTCAGCAGTCGCTGAATCTGGAGCAAGTTTTAGAGACAAATGAAAAGGTTGGAGGTGAGTAGGAAAGAGAGGTCGATTATTGGTTGTCGGTTGCCATAATCGACAACCGACAATCGATAAGGGTTATACTGCTACGGGTTGCAATACATTCTTTATCCCTAGTTGAGATAGCGCACGCTCAGAAGCAATTTGCTCTGCACTCTTCTTATTGAAATCGTCCGCAGTTCCCACTTTCTCGCCATCTACTAAAACTGCCACTTTAAAGCGATCTCTTTTTTCAAATTTGTAACGAGCAAGTACTTTATAAGACACCGTATGTCCATTTTTCTGCGACCATTCCAACAATTGGCTTTTGAAATTATCATCGGTTACTTCTAACTCATGAATATCCAAGTATCTACGAAGAATTTTGTTGATAACATATTTCTTTGTGTTGTTGTATCCTTTTTCGATATAGATAGCACCGACTAATGCTTCTACTGCATTCCCCAACATGGAACGACTCAGGCGAGTATTATTATACTCCGCTAATAAAACATCTAATCCCATTTTATCCCCAATCGTGTTTAAAGATTTTCGTTTTACGATTTTAGAACGCATTTTTGTCAGGAATCCCTCGTTGCTATTTGGATATTTTTTAAATAGATACTCGGCAACAATAGTTCCTAAAACGGCATCGCCTAGATATTCTAAACGTTCGTTGTTTTGGATGGCATACCCTTTTTGAGAAGAAGTAGATTTGTGGAAAAAAGCTAGTTTGTAAAGTCCCAAATTAGATGGGATATAGCCAATAATTCCTCTTAATCTGTGTGTAAATTCTTTGTCGACGGAAAAATAATAATTGTAAATCTGCTTAAATAAGCTCACACTAAATAATGTTTTAAATAAAAGAATCACTGTAAATGATAAGACGCATCCTATCAGTCAAGTATGGAAACAAATTAGTATTAGCTATTACTACAAACAATTAGAAAAAAGGTAGGAAGTGGTACAAAAAAAGTGCTGCGTTTTTTTAAGTGATTTTTTTCTAATGAGCTGAAAACTTATGAGAAAAAAATTAAATCTGACTGTACAGTCCTATTAGTTTAAAAAATGTAGCAGTTATTCTTTGTCAATACTAAAAAACAAAATTCAAATAGTTGCTGATAAAACAAATTTAGTAACTATTCTAACTTTCCTTAAATGATTCCTTCGTCTAAAATCTAATTACTTCTAATAATAACTTACCCTAAAAATACTCGATACCACTACCAATTATAGTTTGTTGACTAGAATAGTAGTAATAATAAAGTATTATGACAAACAACTAAATAATCTTGGTTGGGTAGACACTATCCAAACTAAAGATATCAATCGTTTCTCAAAAAAATACTAGCGGTTTTGAATAAATGTAACCATGAAAGTGGAGCTTTAAATTCGGGGAAGTAGGCAGATTGATTAGAAAAATCTAGTTTAAGTATTCTAAATATGCTTTAGGCACTTTGCGGTGAATGCGGCTCCACTGCAGAGTGCAGCTAATTTGTGGGCTATAGTGAACTTTTTTTAGAAAAAATTAATTATAGCTACAAAAAAGTATATTTAAAATACTTAAACCATCCTACAAAAACTAAAGACTCGTTTTAATGCTAAAAATTAATTTATAGATTATCAAATAGCCTATTTTTCAAAAAAAATTATTCTAAAAAATAGGCTATTTGAAAACCAATAAATTAGTTTTATCATCATTTAGTGCCTCAAACTAGTTAAGTACTAAATGTAACATGGTCATAATTTCAATAATTTAGGAAGTTAAAATTCCTCCTTTAAAACGGTTTTGCTAGAAATAGACCGATTAATTCATTGAAATATACTGCAATTTATAAAAAATTACTTACAATTTCTTGAAAATCACAGAAGCATTATGGCCTCCAAAACCAAAAGTATTGCTTAACACAGCATTTACAGGCTTTTCCTGTGCTGTATTAAAGGTAAAATCTAATTTATTATCAATCTCAGGATCGTCAGTGAAGTGATTAATTGTAGGAGGGATGAACCCCTCTTTTATGGCAAGAATTCCAGCTACTGCCTCTATGGCACCGGCAGCACCCAATAAATGTCCTGTCATGGATTTTGTTGAGCTAATGTTTAGCTTATAGGCATGTTCCCCAAAAACATCTTTAATCGCCTTAGATTCCGCTATATCTCCTAGAGACGTGGATGTTCCATGGACATTTACGTAGTTAATTTCGTCAGGGTTCATTTTTGCGTCAGCTAATGCTAATTTCATCACATTTCTCGCACCTAAGCCTTCTGGATGTGGAGCGGTGATGTGATGTGCATCGGCGGACATACCTCCGCCCATTACTTCAGCGTATATTTTGGCACCTCTTTTTTTGGCGTGTTCGTATTCTTCTAATATAAGGCAGGCAGCTCCTTCTCCTAAAACGAAACCATCTCGGTCTAAGTCAAATGGACGAGAAGCTGTTTTACAATCGTCATTTCTTGTAGAAAGTGCTTTCATTGCATTGAAGCCACCAACTCCTGTTTGAGAAGTTACCGCCTCTGAGCCACCAGTAACAATCATTTTTGAACGCCCCATACGGATAGCATCCATTGAAGCTAATATAGCATTAGTCGAAGAGGCACAGGCAGAAACAGTTGCATAATTCGGTCCTCTAAAACCATATCTAATAGAAATCATTCCCGGCGCTATATCAGGAATCATTTTTGGAATCATAAAAGGATTATATCGAGGAGTACCACTACCAAGTGCGTGGGCTGCTACATTTTCTTCTAAAACATTCAAGCCACCAATTCCAGACCCCCAGATTACCCCAACACTATCCATATCTAATTGCTCTAAATCAATTCCACTATCTTGAATAGCTTCTTCTGCTACAAAAATGGCAAATTGTGTAAAAATATCCATTCTTCTGACTTCCCTTCTGTGAATAAGGGTAGTAGCGTCAAAATTTTTGACCTCACAGGCAAATTGAGTCTTAAAATGTGTAGGGTCAAATCGGGTAATCATATTTGCGCCACTTACTCCGTTTTTAAGACCTTCGGAATATTCTTTTAAAGTATTACCAATAGGAGTTAATGCTCCTAGGCCTGTTACAACAACTCTTTTCATAAGAATCGGTGGTTTTTGTAGAAGTGCTGAATGAAGAAACTCTTTCTTCTAATTCAAAAAAAATGAAATATTTAATCTTAAAGCTATAAAACCGCAAAGTATCTACAGAAGTATGTAAATACTTTACGGTTCTAGTGAAGTGTATTCAGATACTATTTTTTTTGCCTGAAAGGTAAATAACCTTTATAAGCCTTATCGTTCTGTTACACTCAATTTTAAGATGTCTTTTGCTGTCTAATCTCTTCGGATTATTTAGTTTGCTCTTCCAAATACGTAACTGCATCGCCTACAGTTTGTATCTTTTCTGCACTCTCATCCGGGATAGAGATATCGAATTCTTTTTCAAATTCCATAATTAGCTCAACAGTATCCAAAGAATCAGCTCCTAAATCATTAGTAAAGCTTGCTTCTCCAGTAACTTCTGATTCTTCAACACCTAATTTGTCGACAATAATTTTTGTTACTCTTTCTTGAACGTTTGACATATCAATTCGCTTTAGATTAATTAAATGCGCTGCAAAATAAAACATTACTAATTTGATAACCAAAAGTTTGTGTTCTTTTTTTTACAACTATATAGTTAAACACTTGATTATTAGCCATTAGTACATTCTTTCACTATACCTCAAAAATAATTATATTAACTAATCAAATTTTTTAGTAAAAGTTTAAATTCAGACTACAATCCTAATAATAGACTGTTTACCTACCGCCTTGTCACTTATTTTAACATTATATTAAACTTTATAGCTAATTATATTTGGTTTGGCTCTTTTTTTTAACTTTTTCATTTTCTTTTAATTTTATTTTTCTTCTTGGGCTATTTTTTCTACAATTTCTGAATCGTTTACCCAGCAATTTTAAAAAAAATAGGCCTTTTCACTTTTATTATGAAGCAGAAGAACTACATTTGCCTTTTAATTATTGTATTTTTTACACTTAGTCCTATTTTTCACCCCTTAATTTAGGTGGTGAAATCACAAATCAAAAAACTTTTTCACACTCATTTCTTTAGCCTAATCATACTGCCAAATTGTTAAAATTCTTTAAATTATGAAAATAGTAGACCATCAAAATACCAAGATTGTTGCAACCGTAGGTCCAGCCTGTAATTCTTATGATCAATTATTAGAATTGGCTGCTGCTGGTGTCAATATTTTTAGATTGAATTTTTCTCACGGCACCCACCAAGACCATCTAAAAGTTATCAATCATGTTTCCGCTATTAATGAAAAACATAGTTTATACATTGGCATACTAGCTGATCTGCAAGGTCCAAAACTTAGAGTTGGTAAAATTGAAAATAACAAACTCCCCATCAAAGAAGGACAAATTCTAACCTTTGTCAATGAAGAATGTATTGGCAATGCAGAAAAAATCTACATGAGCTATCAAAAATTTGCTCAAGATGTAGAGGTTGGAGAAAAAGTATTAGTCGATGATGGTAAACTAGAATTCGAAGTTGTTGAAACCAACGGTACTGATACCGTAAAATTGAAAGTGCTTTTTGGAGGTGTCTTATCTTCTAATAAGGGGGTTAATTTACCAAACACCAAAATATCTCTACCATCTATGACGGAAAAAGACGAAAGAGATTTGGCATTTATCCTGACACAACCCGTCAATTGGATTGCTTTATCTTTTGTACGCTCCGGAAAAGATATGAAAAGGTTGGCTAAAAAAATTAAAGCAGCTAAACACCCCGCCAAAACAATTGCTAAAGTTGAAAAACCAGAAGCTATTGAAGCAATCGACGCCATTATTGCCAATTCTAACGCTATTATGGTAGCACGAGGAGATTTAGGTATTGAAGTACCGATGGAGCGACTTCCTACTTTACAAAAAGATATTATTCGTAGATGTAATCAACGTTCTAGACCTGTTATCGTTGCTACACAGATGATGGATAGTATGATTGAAAATCCTTCTCCTACTAGAGCCGAAATTACAGATGTGGCAAACGCTGTTTTAGATGGTACGGATGCGGTCATGTTAAGTGGAGAAACTTCTGTTGGAAAGCATCCAACTTTAGTGGTACAGAGTATGAATAAGATTATAGCAGAAACGGAAAAACATTTTTCTTTTGTGGGTAAACGGCCAAAACCCGCTAAAAAATCGAGAACTTTCTACTCCGATGCAATGTGTTTAAATGCCGCTAAGATTTCTGAAGATATTAATGCTAAGGCTATTGTCGGTATGACCTCTTCTGGATATACTGCCTTTAAAGTGTCTAGCTATCGTCCTAAATCAGAAATTTATATGTTCTCAGACCAAGATTATATGCTAGCCACGCTCAATCTTGTTTGGGGGGTAAAATGTTTCTATTATAATAAATTTACAACAACCGACGGTACGATTGCCGATGTCAATGAAATGCTAAAAGCTAGTGGTGAATTAGTTAAAGGAGATACCGTAATTAATCTTGCTAGTATGCCGATACAGCAACGTCACAGAACGAATATGATGAAGATAACGGTGGTTGATTAAGTAGTAAAACCTAAAATAATAAGCGCATTGCGGTTCACAAACGATGTTTTTTTATCCTGATTTTTGAGTTGGCAAAAATCTTAAATCTGAAATCATAAATCTGAAATCATAAATCATAAATCCATGTAGTTTTTACGTGACAGATTTATGATTTAAGATTTATGAACTATGATTTATGATTTTGGCTACCTATTGGTAACCGCCGCAAGACATAAATTTGGCGATTAGGTAATTACTTTTTTATCCCACGCAAAGTATATTTGAAATCTCAAGCCGCTCTACTCTCCCGCCATATTCACATTAATCGCCTTCCTTTGTGATTCATTGACGGCATCATATATTACCTGATGTATTCGCTGTCTAATCCGAAGCTTTTTCATCGTATCATTTCTTGCATCTGGATATACTCGATTGGATAAAAATACATAAATCAACTCTTCTTCTGGGTCGACCCAAACGCAAGTACCAGAAAAACCAGAATGACCAAAAGTTTTGTGGGAAGCGGCTTTAGAAGCAGTATAATTATATCTTGCTTTGTCGAAACCTAAACCTCGGTGGTTTCCATGTTTGGAAGCTGTAAAAAAATCAATGGTTTCCTTTGATAAAAACTGTTCACCTCCATATTCGCCACCTTGCAATAACATTTGAAAAACAACGGCTAAATCCGCCGCATTGGCAAACAAGCCTGCATTTCCTCCTACTCCACCTAGAATAGCTGCAGCTTCATCATGGACATACCCTCTCACTAAGGACTTTCTCCAGAAATTATCCTGTTGAGTTGGAGCAATAACATCTGGTAGAAATCTTTCTAAAGGTTTGTAAGTAAAATATCTTAGACCTAGAGGTTCATAAAAATGTCGTTTCAAATAATCATCTAAATCATAGCCAATTTTCTGTTCCAATAACTGATGAATTAAATAAAAATTCACATCGCTATATAAATATTTTCGACGGCTATAATTCCTTGGTAAAAGACTCACCTTTTGGTAAATAGAATCAAGATGAGTAGGGTCAAGATAAAAATCCTTAGCTACTTTTAGGGAATATTTATCACTTTCAAATCTACAGAAATAGGGCGTACAATCATCAGGGAAACCTCGATTATTCAAATAATCTGAAATCGGCATATTCCGTTGCAAGCCCGATTTATGAATAAATAAATTTTTAAGGGGAATATTTCTAATCGTTGAACTAGCTGATAAATCCATTTGACGCTTTAGCGGCGCCTCCAAATTAATGGCTTCCTCTTCGTATAAACGCATGGCTGCCAGCGTAGTAGCTGCTGTTTTAGTAATAGATGCTACATCATATAAATCTGTCCGTTCTACTCGTTGCTGCTTATCATAAGTATGATGCCCAAAGGTTTTAGAATAAATGATTTTGCCTTGTTTAGCCACCAATACTTGTCCGCCTGGCGTTGCTTTTCGTTCGATAGCAGCAGCAAAAATTTGGTCAATTCCTGCTAGTATAGTCGAGGAAACCCCTACTTCTTCTGGTGTCGTATATTTTAATCTTGAAATGGGTGTTACGTTCCTTTTTCCTTTTGGCAACCAACTAGCCACCCTTAATGGCAAAGTGCCTTTAGCGGCAATTGCACCAAATAATAATTGCGGCACCGCTACTTCGGTAATCGCATTGCGCTCAAAAACTTGAATGGACGTTATGGTCGAATCTAGGAAACTCAAATTATAGGGATTGCCATAATTCACAATCACTACTTTGCTATCTTCACTAATTTTATGAATCGAACTAATAAATTCTTTGTGCTTGATGGGCGATAGATTAATATTGTCTAACGTAATCACATAAGCCCCACTCCGAATTGGATTGAAAGCTAGTCCATTTATTTTTCCATCTTTTTGAGGTCGATATAGATGGGTACTACAATTTGCATAATCGAAAAAGCTATTCTGAAATTTCCGAAGTTTTTGAGGCCCCACATGTACGACTTTAAACTGTTCCCCATAAGTCTCCTTAAAGGGTAGAAGATTCGCTGCATTATGTGTTAGCACAATAGATGCTTCAAATAATTCTTTGGTATATAATTCATTGGTATAATTTCTTATCGGCACTCCTCTTGTGTGGTTTACTGATTTACTGTATACTTTTTCATCTAAGCCTAACCACTTTTTAGCCATCAATAATTGATGTACTTTTGCATCAATTACCCCCTCACTAATCGTCCCTTCGGTTACTAAGGTCTTTAATTTTTCAACATTATCCTCTAATTCACTTTCCGAAACAATAAATGTTGTCGCACCTGCATAGAGTAACATTTTTAAAGTAACATCTTTGCTTATATGACCAAAAATAAGACCGTCAAATTGCAGGTGATTTTTTAAAAAGGTCTTGTAAAATTCTGGCAGTCGATGGTTAATAGAGTCTCCTTCAAAAACTTTATCACTCATGACTATTCCTGACAGCCCACTTAACACTAAGGATTTATATTCGGTTAAGTATCCATTTTTTATCAAGGTTGAATCAGGAATACTATCCACATAAAAATCAAAGGCATTGGCAATAGCCAATATATTTTTCTCTTGTAGTCGCTCTACTCTATCAGCAGCATGACTCAATAGCACGACTTCCTCCTCGCATTGCAATTGAGGGGAATAATTTGTTTTATTTTGTTCAAAAGAATGAACGTTTGGGGATAAACTAAGATTGATTCCAGCTTGCTTAAAATCAGTTATTAATTTCTTTTCTAAAGAACGATTTAAAAAAGCTTGATTTAAGGCACTTCGAGTGGCACTTTCTGGATAATTTGGTAAATCGGATAATTGATTGTTAAAGGAAGTCTGTTCAGCTGACACTTCAAATAAAGGGATGGTAGTTAAGTTTCGTAATTCATCAAAAGTCTCTTGATAGATACTTTTTGTCACCCCAGTCATCAGAACGCCACCAGGTTGAAAGGCTTCCACACTTTGGATGATTTTGCTTGAGGTATTAGTAGAAGTTATAATAAAAAGTTGTCCAATCTTCTCATCTAGAGTCAAATAACTTAAAGTAGTATCTGCCCAAGTCTTGTCCACTTCACTGAAAACAGGAGGATAAGTAGGAGCCTGATAGGATATATGCCCACAAGATATAAATACGGCCATTATCAAAATCCCACTAATAGATTTTGGATGCTTATTATTCATGTTATTGGGATAAAATGGAAGCTATAAAATTAGTAGGGATTCCTAATTTAATCACTTCCTAAGTTCTGAAAAAGTTATCTTTTGGCATGCTTATAAATATAGTTACTCAACCTTGTTCCTACGTAATAGTAGGATTTTCAATGTCTCATTATATTTAATTCTCTACCGTACACTTTTTGAAAACGCCGCTTTTGGCGACTAAAACATGGGG
>CAYMSC010000104.1:0-15363 GCA_964392805.1 uncultured Saprospiraceae bacterium | reverse complement strand
CTCAAATTCTATCATTTTTTACCCCAAAGTGGATACTTTTTTAAGCGAAAAGAAAGCTAATTCTTAATTTCACCAAATCACTCATAAATTCAGATGTAATTTTTGGGCGGCGATTTTTCAAATCTAAAATTGCTGGAAAAAAGTCCTGCAAAATTTACAGGACTTTTTTAATTATTCAATGATTGGGATTGCTCCAAAAAATATTTCATGTTTTTCTACAAATTACATCAAATTTAAAGTGTGAAAATTATTCACAGTTTCACTTTCATCATCTAAATCTTATTTTCCCTTATTCAATGCATTATTACTTGTCACCACCTTTAATCCAGTCTTTTGTTCAAATCTCTTCATCGAGTCATTCCGCTAAACGCTTTTTTAAATTTCGCCAATAAGCTCCAGGGTTAGAAGAATTGGACATTGCGCCCATTACATCTACTACGGAATACCATGTTTGACCACTATATTCAGTCGTTCGAATATCGTAGTTGTCAAAATTTAGAACTTCCATTTTTGAATTAGTTTAAGTTTAGGAAATAAGGCATCGATGAAATACCCAAAATAAATATGGCTACTCCCCTACCCTATTGGCTTTCTCTTTTGTCCGTTATTTCTTTTTTCCTTCTTTGAGTAATTTCTGAAATTCTGCTGCGACAATTTACTTGGATAACATTCGGTTATCACATTTATTTGACAAGGTCTTATTTGTTTATTTAAACCAAGTCCCTTACTATTATCTCCGGTCTCTACAAAGTCCAGATATTGAATTGCATCCTTATGAGCTTAATTTTAATAAACTAGCGTGATTAAATTTTTAAAATATCACATATGATTAATCGCTCTTTTCAACTTACCTATCTTCAAATCATAAGCTTTATTTAATGCAGTAAACCGTTCCTTAAACGATTCCAAAACAGTATTGTGAAAAGCCGATGCAAAAATCGGTGTTTCTAAATTCTCGGCTACCGTTTTGGTAGCATCATACCCAGAAAAAACTCTTTGCTTGGCTTGTTCTAATAAAGTATCTTTGATATCTGGTTGCTCCGTCAAAATAATATCGACTAAGGCTTTTTCTTTTTGATGTTTGTTAGCCATTAATTTTTTTACCTCTGCTTCTAATCCTGCTAATTTTTCTTGATTGGCTTTTTCATCGGATTTTTTTGCTGCCTTTTTTTGTTGCTTTTCTAATATAGGATTCGTCAAATTAGCAGTTCTTACCATTTTTTGTAAATAACCTGCTACATTACTTATCTCTTTTCCGCTCTTTATCTGCATCAAAGTATATGCAATGCCTTTACGAATTTGCTTTTCAGGCAATGTACTAACCCATTTTTGAACCACATCTACCGCTATCCATTTTAGAACCATTTGATGCAGTTCCTCTACTAACACCTGCTGGTCATCGGTATTCTCTGTAAATGCCTTATTAGGAACAAATTTTTTCTGAATATCTTGATTTAGTTCAATATAAAAAATAAGGTGAGTTGTTTTTCGGCCAGTACGTTTGGGTTCAAAGGTAAATTGGATATCCGTATATTTTTTTAAATCCTTTTGTGCTTTTAATAATACGCGCTGACGGAAATTACCGTACATAGGATAACTATCTTTAAATTCTTTTTTGCCATTAACCTCTATTTCTTCTTTTACCCCGATAATGTGTTTTAATTCATCTAATTCAAAAGTCCGCTTACCAATTTTTTCGTACTGTTTTAACAATTCATATATTCTAATAGAATAGGTACTCGGTAATTTTAAAATATTCCGAGCATCATACATCGTAAATTGAGATTTCAATTGAATAAGATAAGGCTTCATTTCTGGTGCAAAAGATACCTCTATGTATAAATGATCATCTCTAACTGCTCGACCATCGGTAACGGCACTATCTAATCCAGTTACCAAAGGCGCTTCAAATAATCTATCTACTCCATCAACTTTATAAGGAAGATAAAATACTTTACGCATTAATTTTCTAGCCCCTTGCCTCAATAGCGGATAAGCTTGTTGATTTTTACCCAAATTGAAATCATCTACCAAGTCTTTTAGATAAATTTTATATTTCTTAAAATCATCATCCCCCTTATTAATTATCATCAACATTTTGGTAAAAATGCGAGTTTCCCAAATATCCAATTTGTACCTGGCTTCCACTAACTTATTAGATTTTCTAATAATTCGGACTACGCCATGATTTTTAGGTTTCTGTTTTCTTTTTGAAAGTGCACTATTGGTTTTCATAACTCTGTTATATGCAATTATTACTATCCCTAGATTTGTTATGGTTATAAAGTGACAACCACTAAATTTGTTATAGTATAATCTAATAAAGAATGTGTAGTTATCTAAATCTATAGGTTCATCCCTAATTTTGTTATACTTATACCTAAAAATGTTATACAAACCCCTAAATTTGTTATCCTATCCCCTAAATTTGTTATAATAAAGTCTGTAACAAGTTGATAGTTAATAAGTTATGAGGGCCTAAAGTTATTAAAAGATATAAAGTATTAAAACAATAACAGGAAAGAATTACCCCTAGATTTGTTATAATTAATCAAATGTATGGTTTTTCTAACATAAATTTAGCTTTTGTTGCTGTTTTTTTAATTTTTTTTCTTCAACAGGAATTACATATAACAAAAGTAGGAGATGTTCTGAAAAAGTAATCAGACCCTAAATTTGTTATATATAATAAAATGCTGTTTTTTATATATCCTTTTCTCCATCCCTAAATTTGTTATACATGCTTTAAATTCATTTCAATTGAAGTAATTGAAAATGAAACGATATGATTCAAGCTGATTTAACCCCTAAAAATGTTATAGTTGCTATGAATTTCCTTCCTTTCATTGAAAATAATCAGTATTTACCCTATAAGTACTGAATTTGACCCTTAAAAAGATTTATCAGAGCATTAATTGAGCTTCCTTCCTCCTTTTAACCCTAGGAATGTTATACTATCAAAGAGTCTACTTCTTTTCCCTATCCCTAAAAATGTTATAGTTGCTATAAACTCTCCTCTTTTCATTGAAATAATCAGTATTTGACCTATAAATACTGAATTTGACCCCTAAATTTGTTATATCAGAGCATTAATTGAGCTTCTTTCCTCCTTTTAACCCCTAAAAACGTTATGCTATTAAAAAGTTTAGTTCTTTTTTCTATCCCTAAAAATGTTATAGTTGCTATAAACCCTCCTCTTTTCATTGAAAATAATCAGTATTTACCTATAAGTACTGAATTTGACCCCTAAAAATGTTATAGTTATTAGACAATACAGTTTTCTATTAATAGTTTTTGTCAAAGCTATTAATAGAAAGCTACCCCTAAAAATGTTACAGAAGGGTTTTGATAACTCTATCCAACCTATTTTAATAGATGCAAGAAATACAAGAAGTATTAGCTTTAAAATAGTTGTTATTTCTAATGAGAACTATCTCTTTCAAAGGATTTGACTTTTATAGTGGAATTCGTTTTGAGGATATGATACACTATCCTCAAAACGATATAGTTATATTTTGGTAAGTAATTGGTAGGAATAATTAATGACGTTCTTTATAAAAAGCGAAACATCGCTCCAATAAGTCCTTCATTGGTATGTCCAAGTCAGAAGCATAACTTCTGAAATCTTTTCGAAACTCAGGGTTTACCTTAAAATTCATGGCTACGAAATTGTCTGATGCATTGCCATTGCCACTTGCCGCCACATTTAAATTTTCCGTTTTTTTTGCTTCTGGTGGAGCACCCTTTGTCTTTAATTTTTTAAAACTCATATCCGTATAGTTAAAGGTGTTATTTAAATAATGATTTAACGAAATAGTTAATTAGTTAAAAATTAAACCATTTCGCCAATTTTGTCTGCAATTTCATCTACTGCTTTCTGTACTGTTTCATTCACTGATTTATAATCTGTTTCGTTGGCGCATCGTCCAGAATCTAAAGCTCTTCGAATAGCCGTCTTTTCAGGGATAAAATTTTCAAAATGATTATAACCTGAACGTTGCAAATATTCTTTGGCTTCATTTAATTCTACATCACTAGAACCAACCTTTGACAAAAGAATATATATTTTGTCTCGGTTAACCCCTTTTGATTTTAACTCATGACATAATAAAATAGAAGGTTCTAAATCATCTAATGAGGTACCTGAAGGTATAACTACCAAATTAGCTATCTGTGAAACTTCTAAGGTTTGCTTAGTAGCATGAGGCGAACCATCGAAAATAACTAAATCGTACCCACTCGATTTTTTAATAGCTGCTTTTACATTAGGGAATTGTTCTACTGAAATATGAGGAGCAATATTATTTTGCATCCTTCGACTATTCCAAGCAGTGCACGTTCCTTGTTGAATATCTAAGTCAATAATCTTTGTGTCTAATTCTGCCATAGCAGAATTAACCGCAATAAGTCGAGCAGTAGTACTCTTCCCTACCCCACCCTTCTGAGAAATTACGCCAATTGATAACATGTGTAGCTTTATTTAATGATTTCGTTAAATAGATAATTCGTTATTTCGTGCAATAATACAAATTTATTTTATAAGTTTGCTTCGATTTTTAATTTTTCTGTACAACTAAGTTCCATTTAATGGCAAAAAGAAAAACGATACATGTGGAGGGCAGTGAGGTATCCTACATCCTCGTTGAAGGAGAGACTTACCTAAATATTAGTGAACTATCTATATTAACAAATGCTGATTCCCCTGCAGTACCTATCAATCGTTGGATACAAACCCAAGCTACGGTTGGTTTTTTAGGTGCTTTTGAGAAAAAATATAACTCTAATTTTAATCTTACGGAATTCCGTAACTTTGAAATGAATGTGGGGAAGCCCCGTTTTTACTTCTCCCCTACTAAATGGACAAAAGACACAGAAGCCATTGGTTTTAAAATTACTAGAGGCCGATATGGAGCTGTTTATGCCCATTCTTCTATAGCCCTGCATTATGCTAGTTGGTTGGAACCTGCCTATATGTTATACATGGTGGAAGAGTTTCAGCGATTGAAAGTCCAAGAAGCCATTGGTGCAGCTGATGTAAAAACTATTTTACGGGAATATGTGAAGGTAGTTGATGCTTATCATTCGGATAAAATTCGTGCCACTAGAGTACCAGATAAATTAACAGGTAACAAGAAAAAGGATTATATCGTCTTTGCTTCGGATAAGGATTTAATTAATGAATCTTTATTCAATCGGACGGCTCGCCAATGGAAACAAGCAAATCCTGGAAAAAGTGGCAATATGCGAGATTATGCAAGCATTGCCGAATTAATTGTATTAAATATAGTTTTAGCGATAGATGCCAATTTGATAGAATGGCAATCTGACCAGGCACAGCGTAGAGATTTACTCGGAAATATTATTGATGATATAAAAGTAATTCTACAAGACAATAAAGCCTTTAAGCGATTAGAAGATAAAATTGAGGAACAAAAGCAATTATTGAAATAAATAATTATTTAAATCGTTATTTAACGAAATAATTAAATCGCTCTTTTCTACAACCTTTTTCACTTGACCTGCATAATTAACCATTTTCACACCTGCTTAATAATGAAATCGTTAATGAACGACTTAATAGCTTCTTGAGCCTATCACTTATTAAACGAATTGCTTACTACCAATTTAATAGCCCGATATTCTAGCCTTAATCCAATCAAGTCAACAAAATAGCTAATGATTTGATGCTTCTTCTTTGATAACAGCTCATTTCAATAATTAGCCTTAGTAAGATTTTGAGCCTGTTGATTTTGTTTATCTACTTATTTTATCTTCAAAATGGAGAGAAAAAAATGTTTTACATCTGCTATTGAGAAGTATAGTTCGATTATTGAGCAAAGTAAGACTAGCAAAGTAAGGTAGATTTACTTATTTAAGTATTTAACGAAATAGTTATTTATTTAAATGATTACGCATTTTTATGAAAATGGTAAATTTTAGCAACCATAAACAAGAGAAACAGGAATTTTTAAAGATACGGAATTCCGTATGTATTGAATATGTGATAATTCAGTCACGATGTTGGGGCACTAACCACTCAACAATATTTTCCTTCCTTCCTTCCTTTTAAATTAAAGAACCACAGCCTATTATCTTTAAATACTTAAATAGCGATTTCGTTAAATAACGAAAATAATCAATTAACTGCTAGAATGTAGAGAAGTAGATGTGGCGTTTTGAAGAAAATTTTTGAATGGTAATGTACTGAGGTATGTTTTTCTTCGTAATGAAGTGTTGTAAATAAAAGCTTTTAATCTTACGGAATTCCGTAAGATTAAAAAAGTAGCTTGAATTTCATTATTTAACGAATTAATGAAATAAATAAATTTCACCAAAAAACATCAGGTTTATTGACATTTCTGTAAGGGTTAAGGGAGTGATGATTATATTTAACTCAATCCATCCTAGTTAACCTTGAATTTATTCCCAGCGAATTTAAGTTAATGATGACTTGTCTGGCCCTATTCATTTCTTTTACCGAAATAAACTTTTACTTTCAAGAGGATAAGGGAATCCAAGGTATTGATAGACTGAAATCGAGGCGAATAAGGAGTTTTAAGTAAATAACGATTTCTTTATTTAAAGAAATAAATTACTATTGGCTTCATATATTATGATTTATTGCTTTTTTTTGGTAAAAATTAATAGAAAGCTTCTAATGAAAGACCGGATAAAAATAAAAGCGTATTTTTCAAATGAAGGTTGATAAACAGCCTCAATATTCTAGCAGCCCAGATTTATATTGAAAAATTTGGTAGTATTTATTTAAATAATGATTTAACGAAATAAATAAATATTACCCAAAAATTTATGCTTTACTTGAGTTTTATCAAAAGGTTTAGCACTTTCGGAAAATATTAATTCAAAAATTGAGCTATTCTTTTTAAATCAAAAAAATGTAGCCTTTAATCAAAAATGCATTTTTTTTAAATTGGTGCTGAGATTTTGTAGAATGAGAACTCCTAATACTTTTTTAAAATTCTGAATTTGAGATTTCAACAAAAGGCTAACTTATCAAAAAAATAAATAAATACTTAAATAACGATTTCGTTAAACTTAATAAACATTAGCTTTTTCTTGGAATAGTAAAGGGAAGATGTTTTCATCAGATAAAAATTACTTTTACAATTAGATTTAAAGTGTAAATAAAGCTTCTAGCGAGGATGTATTTCTTTTTTAGAGTAAGTGGAGGCATTGACTATTTTTAACCTTTAGAATCGCTTAAAATAGGTTACACCTGCTCGAAACAAAAAAACTTGTCAAAACCATAGGACGATTTAACGAAATAAAGAATTGGATTCATCAAGAGTTCATTCAGTTTTAAGATTAGCCCCAAATGGATATTAACCATTTCATTCACTCATTCGATTTTCAGCTCAAGGAATTTTTGAAATTGGAAAAGAAGCTTTTCGTTTGAGCGTGTGAATAGAATTTTGGACAAATAGGAAAATCATTGTTTAGCTGGATTATACAATACAATATTTAAATAAGTAATTAAATAACGATTTCGTTAAATGTTGAGAACATTGACTTTTCTTCCAAAGTGAAAGCTTGAAAACATTTTAAGAATTAATCATTTGCCGTTGAATTAGATTTAAAGTGCAAATAAAGCTTCTAGCGAGGATGTATTTCTTTTTTTAGAGTAAGTGGAGACATTGACTATTTTTAGCCTTTCTGACGGTTTAAAATAGCTTTAGATTTTCATACAAATAAAATTACAGTAAATTCAAAAGAACGATTTAACGAAATAAAGAATTTTTTTTTGAAGCTAAGTAGTTTTAAACAAACATCTAGACGATTTTGTATCCTCACTTTTCCCATTGTAAGAAAGTTTATCGACTCAATTTATATCATTCTGGATTAGAATGATTTTTTTCTGAGACTCCATGTCTATTGGCATTGGACTTTACTCTTTGAAACAAAATACCTTTCTCTCTTTATAAAGAAATAACGATTTCGTTAATTACCATCGACTCTATTTCTTTGCATTTAATGGATTTGATGCTTTCTTTTTCGATAGTATTCAAAAAAGCACACTTTGATTTATGTAATTAAATTGATGCACTAAGCTTATCGTTAATGAACGATTTAACGAAATAAAGAAAATGTAAGTTTTTTAATTGGTTAGGAAACCATCAATTTTCGAAATTCATTAGCTGTTATCTTCTTCGCTAATAATCTATTTTCCCATGCGAGATTATTTTTTTGTTGCAACTGTTTTTTTCGCAGCTGTAACCGCTCCATAATCAGGGCAAAATGGCCTCCTTATTCAAATATTTTCTTTTTTAAATACCAATTAACCAAAGTACCTGTTTTACCATTGACTGTAGTTTGATTGGTTTTTCTTTCAAAAATTTGAATGACTTCTTCAAAATACCAATCTTCAAATCCCTTTAATTCACTCCCTTTAGCTCTATTAATCATTTCTAAAGCAAGTTCTTGAGTGATTCGATAATTGGTCAATATGTTTAAAGCTTTCAATTGAGCAAAGCTTAAATCGTTTAAATGGACTTTAGTTGTTAGGCTAGGGGAGCGCTTATTTGCTTTATTTTTCCTATCTCGAATTTCAAATTCAAGAGAAAAAACCTGCCCATTTTTCTTTATAACTCTAAAATCTACCTTGATATTGGTATACTGATTAATTTCTCGTACTGCTAAATCAATTACTTTTCGTTTAAAATTTCGCCAATCAGCATATTTATTTTGAACGCCCAATGTCTTTTTTAACGCTGAAAGTCGGTATAGTAATTTGGTTTGCTGCTGATATTTAAGCATTTGATTGCGCTTAGCTTGAAAAATTTGGAATAGATGAATCGAAAAACCAGAATTAAGATTGGTCAATTGTTGAATATCAATTTGAACATATTGGCGTAATTCTAGTAAAAATGGTTTTAGTTTTTCCGAGAATAAGAACTCTAAACAAACTTCTCCGTTATCATTTTTGATAGGACTAACAGCTTGAAACCAATTGACATAACCAGGGAATTTTCGCCCCTCAATTAGCACATCAGTATCGAACATAATCCCCTTTTTGACTAACCTAAACGCTAGTTTTTTAATTTCTTGATAAAAACTTCCTTTTGTATTTCCTCCATTATTGAGCGGCAGGAAAATAGCAGAGGTGAAAAACTAGCACAATAATTTCCATAGTAAGTTTTCATCACAAAATTTACAATATGGAAACTACCTTTGTTGCCCTAATCAAACCTCTGCTGGAATATATTGAAAAGAATGGAGCATCAATAGATAAAACTAGTGGTTCAAGAACATTCAAATTTGGGGTACGAGTAATGGTAGGATGGGTAGCCAGCGAGTTATTCCCTGTTATTGGGAACACTTTTCCAACTACCTTCCTCCAAACCGTGCGTGCCACTTTGGTGGCACACGGCTTTCCAGTAATCCTTTATTCAATTTTCCGTCCGTCATATCTTCCATAGGTAATATCATGATGGCAACGTCGACAAACGACAATAACTTTTCGGTTGCGAGCTATCATCCATTGTACCCAATTTGGTTTTGACTTTCTTCCTTTCCATCTTTTCTTAAGGTCTTTTAGTTTATTGATGTGGTGTGCTTCTAAATTGGCTTTGCTGCCGCATAGTTCACACTCACCCGCTATCAAACGAGTAACCAATTCACTTCTAGTCTTCATGAAAAATTTAGGAGGGATTCTGTCGGAAGAATAGATAAATTTTTGAGTTCTAAGAGGTGTTTCTCCACATTTAGCTATCAATGGTTTCTTACCTTTTCGATGTATCGTTACTCTGATATGCTGGCACTCTAACTTTCCATTCTCGGTGATACCGCTCTTATGTTTATATCGTAAATGACTAATTTTAGAGCTGTGAATCCGATGTTTGGAAGCTAGTGTTTTACGGGTACTTTCTAGGCAAAACCAACGTACTCGACTTAGTGCAGTTCCGATATTATCTGCCATTGCATAATAATTAACCAATCCTCTTAATTGCGCTCCAAAGGCACTAACTATTTCGTAGTCAGATAATTCTATGTATGCGCCAATATGAGCTGGTTTACCTGCTTTGGAATATCGAGCTATCCATTTTGTTAATACATCTGGAGGTACTCTTAATTCAATGGAATCATTAATAGAACGTGCTTTTACACCATCTGGTCGTTTTGTTAGTTTAGTATTATCTCTTCTAGTACAGATGTGATACCCAAGAAAACGAGCCTTTTGTGTAAGTGCATGAGTAATAAAAGTCTTTTCTTCTGACATCTGTAAATTAATGTTTTGAAGAAATTGACCTATCAGTTCTTTAATGGTAATAGCTTCGGGTTTAGTGCCTACAAATCCTAAGAGGAAGTCGTCTGCATATCGTACATACCTAAGTCGTCGATAATTTGAGTCAGTCGGGTCTCCTCTCGACACTTTACGTTGAGCTAGAGTGAGACTTTTATACAATTGTATATTACCGTCTCGTCTTGCTTTCTGCTTTTGTCCAATTATTTTAGAGTAAATTGGATTAGCTTTCCTAACCTTACTTTTCGTGTATTGTGGTATTATAATATCCTCCACAAAACAGTCTAATTCGTGTAGTACGATATTTGACATGATGGGGCTTGCAATACCTCCTTGGGGAGTACCAGAATAACTTTCGTGGTAAACCCAGTCTTCCAGATACCCCACTTTTAACATTTCACGAATAAGTTTTAGGAAACGATTATCATAGATTTTTCGGCTTAATAGCCCTAGCAAATTTTGGTGACAGATATTGTCAAAACATCCTCGAATGTCACCCTCCACGAACCACTTTGTTCCTCGCCATTGATGCTTAATTTGGTGTAGTGCTGTATGGCAACTTCTACAGGGGCGGAAGCCATGAGAATAATGCCTAAATTGTGGTTCATAATACGCTTCCAATATCATTCGTATTACCTCCTGTACTAGTTTATCTGTCCAGCTAGGTATGGATAGTGGTCGCATTTTCCCATTCTTTTTAGGAATATAAATTCTTCGACTTGGTTTCCATTGATACGTTCCTTGTTGGAGTTGTTCAATAATTTTGTCAATTCTTGCGAGTGACATGCCTTGAATCGTATCCGTTGGGTCTGTACCAATTGTGGTTGCTCCTTTGTTTGCGTATATTTTGCCATACGCCATAAGAAATAGGTCTCTGTTTCGCATATTGCGATAGACTCTTTCCAATGGAAGTCCTCTTTGTCCTCTCGATTGAACAACGCATAAATAATTTTCAGCTTGGAGCATTTCGCTTGTCTGATTTGATTTTGCGTTTGGATTTACCTGTGACCCTTTGCCATGTAATGGGCTTTCCCCACCTCAGACTACTACGGTCACTCCGTAGTCATAGGACTCTCGTCCCTTAGACCATCCCCGATTCCGTGATGTTGTGACGTATAGACTAACTTAGGTTGTCCATTCATTTCCTTGCCATACTTCATTAGTATGTGTTTCCTTGATTTAGCTATTAGGAGACCTCCAACAATTCTCTTAATATCATGGAACATGAGGTTTCAGTCAGTATGCCTCATGGAGTTTCCTTGCTCTCTGGAAATTGGACTTCAAGCAGTATAGCTTTAACCATATTAATCAGAACTTGCCGCCTCGTCTTGAAATTATTTGACCTTTCTCAAAACGGCTTTACGTAGATGCTATGTTCACATTCCCTTTTCAGGTTATGCTAACTACGTTATTCTCGCCAATGACTGCTAAAATTGGCGCATCTTTAATGAATCACAACACCCGTTAACGGGCGCACTTAGAACAGAAAGTGCCGTTAAGGAATTATCAAATTAAGCTAGCCCAAGCCATTCATTAATCGGGTCAAGGTCTCTAAGTGGTCTAAGAAGTCCCTGAATAATTGAAGAATCTAAATCAAAATTATACTGCCCCAGCATATTAATATGTTCGTGTATCAGCGGGGATAATCGAGCTATTTGCTCGGGCGTATGTATATATTAGTTGAAAAGTGGTTCTTCGTCACTTTTGGTGAAAGAACCCCTTATTGTCGTTTGCCATAGCTGTCATCAAAATATTACTCATGGAAGATATGACGGTCGGAAACTGAATTAAGGATTACTGGAAAGCCGCTTGCTGGCAAACTAGCACGAGCGGTTTGGAGGAAGGTAGTTGGAAAAGTACTCTCAATAACAGAGAATAACTCGTTGGCTACCCATCCTACTCCCGAAGGTACCCCTAAATTGCCAGTACTTCAAAATAAGCACTGGCTAGTAGCAAATAAAAATTAAGCGCATTAATTTAATTTTAGCATTTTCTTAGACTTTGTACCAAATTTACTAGTCAATTGATAATAGATGAATCCATTGGTCAGGTGCTTTTTATCTAAATTAATCGTGTTGTAGCCTTTAGGATGGCTATCCTTTAAAGTGTAGATAATACGACCCATTTCATCTCTTAATATCAATTGAATATCAGAAGCTTCTGGTAAGAAGAATTTAATCGAAGTGGCTCCTTGGAATGGATTCGGTGTATTCTGATACAATTCAAATCTATCAATGTAAATTGGCGTAGTGAAAATTAATTCAACTTCCATCAATTCACCATTCTTATCATAAGCTTCTATTAAAGTTGGTCGGTTAATTAAATTCAATTGCTCGCTGAGTTGACCATCATTAAGAGCGGTAAAAGCAATCGTGAACAACGTTATATTAGTCTCGAGTTGATTGTTGCTAGCTGATTCTTGATTCCAACTAGTAGTAATCATTCCTTCCTCCATTTTGTGTAAACCGAAGTTTTCTACGCCTGCTATACCACTGTTCAACTTCTCCAATTTCAAGTCTTCGTATCCTAAAGTAAATTGATAACCTTGAATGTTAGCTAGTTGTTTAGTCCTGAAAGCTAAACTATAAGTTTCTCCTGCTTTGAGTACTTTATCTTCGGTTGTGATTTCAAAAGTGTTAGTAGCCGTTCTATCTTCTGCTTGTAACAAGTTGTTTGGTCTTGCATTACCGTTGACGTCCCCTACCTTTACAGCCACAAAGTCCACTTGCATATCATGGCCAAGATTCGCAATCTGGATAACTTCTGGGAAGTTTTCCTGTATTGGATTTTGAGTAGTAAATTCGTAAGCAGCATCCACAAACCTCCAACTTTCGCTATTTGTAAACTCCGTTTTGATATTCAGTATCAATTGCCTGATTTGAACCATGTCGAAGGCGGTAATTGTACCTGATTGGTTAACATCTGCTGCAATCAACTGATAAGGATTGTCAAAGGCGTTGATGCCTAAGATATGCTTAGAAATTAGTACTAAGTCAAAAGTACTGACTCCGTTTAATGGTTGTCTATTTTTTTCAGGTTGGATAGTATACTGATTATTCATTGGCAACTCAAAATTAAAGAAACCATCATCAGCAGTCATCATTTCTTTATCTGTGGTTCTAACCATTACTTCTTCCACCATTTTCTGCTTCCAATCCATGATTGTACCGCTCACGATTGCCATACCTGTTGCATCTGTATTTTCACAAACATTCATGTTGTCTTGTACAATGACGTAAGTCGTACAGAAATCCCAGTTACCTGCTTCATCAATCGCATATAGATTCACAGTTTGTTGCCCTAAAGTTGCACAATCAAAAGTAATGACTTCAGGTAGAGCTTGTACACCTGCTAAATCGCTTGGTGCTTCGCCTAGAGAAGTATGCCAGATTCTGTAGACTAACTTATCTTTTGGTGTGCAGTTATCTGAACTACCTCTCTCAACATCTTTAGCCCAAACTTGAATCATGGCAGCCCCTTGCATCAACTCTACAGCTAATCCATGGATACAATAAGGAGCAGGTTTCTTGCAATCTTGGAATTTATTCTCTTTATCTTTTCTAATGCCTTTTCATCTCCGTTTTGTTCATACTGTTTCAACAAATTTGAGAGTAGCCAAGTATTATAGGAGAGCATAAAAAGCCGTGGGGCATTTAGGCTGCCTCCTTTACTTCTTCCTGCTCAATTTTCAAATTTGGATACCACTTTTTAAAACAATCTACTAAATCTCCATTCAAAACTTTGGTTCTAGCTTGGAGCATTAAATGCGCTCCTCTTTTTGACCATTACATTTGCTGCTTTTTACAGAATCGACGAGCAACTACTTCGTTGATGGTGGATTCTGCAAATGTGGAAGTATAAATTTCTCCATTGCGTTGGCGTTCGCCATAGTTGGTAATATAATGCTCATTATTGGTGATATAGGTAACGAAGTCTTTAACATGTTTTTTAAAGCTATCTAAATGAGCATAATCATTTTCAATATCGTCAACATAATCTAATTCATCCAGATAAAAAATCGAGGTGCAATAATTGTCAAAGATAAATTCCTTTTTATCGTTTAATCGTAATATTTGAGGGTAAACAAATTTGGGTCTTACAGTCTAGTCCAATTTGGTAATCTTCTATCTCTCCTTCGCTTATCAAGCCATAAGGGGTCATATCATCTTGATGACTTATTCGTATTCTTAGGCCTAAAAACTCGCCTGATACCGCATTAGTTGGTGCTGTTATTTCAATAAAAGTAGCACTAGGGTCTGTGACATCTAGTATCATTTCTCCTGCATCAAATTCACCATCATTATTCCAATCTATCCACGCTTCTATTTCAGCAGGGTTTCCCGTTGTATTTGTATAACTCAAAGGCAATCTAAATTTACTACCAGGACTTATATCTAAAGTTGGAAAAATCGTTAATCCATCTTCATCTGCACCATCGCCCAAGGCATTGGTACTAGGCTGCCCGTCCGTTTCTGCATCGACCGTATTCCCTAAGCTTAAACCAGGTATAATCACATGGACAGGACCATTATTGCCACTTGTAGTTTGGTAATCCGTGGTATTCGTAGTAGCAGAAGAATCTGGTAAATCGCCCCAGTCATAAAGTAAGGGGATACAAGTCACACCCAAATCATATTTATGGTCGCCACATCCAATTGCATCCGTAGTCATACAAATTACGGGTAAACCAGCAGGCATTTCCCCCAAGGCCGTACTTAAGGTAGCGCCATCCACATCCGAGTCTATCTTATCATTCCCATTGCTATTGACATCAACTGTGGTAATGCCATAATAGGTATCCGAACCAATGGTGAATTCTCCCGATGTAGTACTATATTGATTGTTGCCAAAAACGATATAATACTTGGTGGAATAGCTCATGCCTGTCCAACCAGTACCAGAAGGGCTGGCGATACCACTCCCAACTGTAATGCCCATTGTATCCACATTATTTTGGTTGAAATAATAATTGCCATTGACCGTCGTGTCTTGGCCGACCAAATCTCCCTCTGTATCATAGAGTTGAACAATCATATCTTCAATACCGCTTTCGCAGGCATCTTGGATGCCGTTTACAATAGAATCACACCAGACGTAGTTAC
>CAYMSC010000103.1:0-15388 GCA_964392805.1 uncultured Saprospiraceae bacterium | reverse complement strand
AATTTTCAAAAAAGCGTATAGTGATTTTTCTTTTTTTTGAAATGGGTAAAACTATTGTCTTAATATGCTTACTTTTAGTGCTAATTGTCTCCAACTATTTCAAGCTTTAATTTTTATGCTTAAAAACCTTAGTTTCTGGGAAAAATCTACCTATTTAACAGCAATTGATTTTGCAGTTATAGGTAGTGGTATCGTCGGTTTAAATGCTGCTATCACTTTTAAAGAAAGACATCCAAATGCTAAAGTTGTCGTTTTAGAACGTGGAGTATTTCCCGCTGGAGCAAGTACAAAAAATGCAGGGTTTGCCTGCTTTGGCAGTGTATCCGAATTATTGGATGATTTAGAAACAATGGGTGAATTGGCAGTATTTTCTTTAGTAGAGAAAAGATGGAAGGGACTCAGGAAATTGCGGGAAAGATGTGGTGATAAAGCATTGGATTATCAAGCGTATGGAGGGTATGAACTATTTTTAAAAAATAATGAAGAAGTCAAAAAATGTAAGGAGGCTATCCCTTATTTGAATAAAAAATTAGCAACAATAATCGGGGAAAACCAGACGTTCAGTATCGAAAAAGAGTTAGGGAAATTTAATTTCGGCAAAGTTAAAAACCTGCTCTTTAATAAAGCAGAAGGGCAAATTAATCCTGCTAAAATGATGAAACGCCTGCGATATATTGCCAATGAAAAAGACATTTTAATAGTAACTGGGGTAACCATTCAAAGAATAATTGAAACTGGAGATGAGGTAAGTCTAGAAACAGCTAAAGAAACAACGATAAAAGCAGCGAAAGTGCTAGTAGCAACTAATGGTTTAACCAAACGCTTATTACCAGATACTGCTTTGCAGCCAGCACGAAATCAAGTATTGATTACCAAACCTATTCCTAACCTTCATTTAAAAGGCACTTTTCATTTTGAACAAGGCTATTATTATTTTAGAAATTATGAAAATCGAATTTTGCTGGGCGGCGCAAGAAATAAAGCAAGAACAGCAGAAACAACAGACGAATTTGGAGTAACCCCTTTGATTCAAAATACTTTAGAAACCTTTTTAAGACAAGTGATTTTGCCCAATCAAGCAGTTAAAATAGACCATCGCTGGAGTGGAATCTTAGGAGTAGGTAATCAAAAATCACCTATCGTAAAAAAATATAGTGAACATATTGGAATAGCAGTACGTTTAGGTGGAATGGGAGTAGCAATAGGTAGTTTGGTAGGAGAGGAAGGAGCGGACCTATTTAGTTAAGGGATGAGACAATAAATAATCTACCAGAAATGACGAGATTATTTTTTCTTTTAGCAAGGCAAAATTTTTCAGCATAGCCGTTGCTACGTTGAAAAATTTTAACGCAGCTAAAAGTAAAAAGAAACCGTCAGGCTGGTAGGTTATTATTTTCCTCATCCCTAATCTTAGGGAACTTGTCTATATTTTGACGATATTCATCATTAGTGCGCTGCGCTTATGAATCTTCGATTTCAAAATTGACGAATATATTATATTTAAACCTCACAATTTATTACAAAAAAGCAGTATGAAGAAATCATTTTTATCATTTATCTTATTTATTTTTTTGATGAATTTTATAGGAACGGCAATGCCTACCAGACCTAACACAACACATCAAGAAGAAATTATATCAGTAAAGGCTGCCAAAAAGGTGGAGAAAGCACAAAAGAAATTAGATAAAAAGGAAGCTAAATTGGAAAAACGGATAAAGAAAATAAAGCAGAAGTTAGCAAAAAAAGGGATTCAAAAAACAGAGGCAGGTAGAAGTGTCTGGCAAGATGATACGTTTAAATTAGGCGCTTTGATAGCTTTAGGTGGCTTGTTAGTGACAATATTAGGCGCATTACCAATATTAGGAGGTATCTTTTCTTTGATAGGCGGATTGATGCTGATTGTAGGAATCGGTCTAATGATTTGGATCTTAATAGAATCTTATTAAGCGTCAACGGAAAGAAAAAATAGTTATTAGTTAAGTACCAACTCATAATCAGATTAAATTTTCAGGGATACTAGAATCTGCTGGAAATTAATTGTAATTGTGTGTTGGTACTTATCATAAGTAGTAAGATAAAATAAATTCAGACTCTATTGAGTCAAAAAATTAAGAATTGCTCACCCCAAGAGTCCTTTTTCCGCACGAAGCATGAAGAAGTGTCAACTTCTGAACCCGAAGGGATGGGCTGCCGAGTACGTGATTCAGTAAAAAGTGTATGGTTTTAAAAAACAACCAATAACTAGTATGCGTATAACATTTTATCCGCCAGTTTCTTGTTTCAATTGTTTCATTTGTGCTTCCCAAAGTTGTCGAGTATCATTAGTCTCATCTTCGTCACAGTAATCTGTAATTTCTAAAACAGTTTCGCCGGTAACTGGAGATTTACGCATTCTGAATTCAAGATACTCTTCTTCTGAGTCCGCATCTTCCCATTTAAACCGAAGCCGTTCATCCTCAATGTCGTCAATTAGATTAGCTACTTCTTCTGAGCCTTCCCAAACGAAAGTATAGACATCTGCGGTAATATCAACTTCATCACAAAACCATCGAATTAAGGTAGAAGGAGAGGTTAAAAAACGATAAAGAATAGTTGGCGAAGCACGAAAAATAAATTCTAAATTTATTTGTACTCTTTTCATGATTGGAAAAGATTTTGGAATGATAAAAAATAAAATCATATCTTTATTGACTTATTAAAAATAAATCAACAAAGTTGGACTGATTGCAAACCTATTTCAAAAAATAGTTGTTTTGAAATGATAATTTTGTTCCTTTAAGTTTTTGTCTTTTAGAATAGTGATTGAAATTTTTTCAATAATATTTATTGAGGAGTATCAAATGTAAATTAATGTTGATTTAAGACCCTATGCCGCAATAAAAACTAAAAATACCGTATTTCCAAATATATGGCAAAAATTTATGAAAAAAGCAAATTTATAAAAGACTTTATTAATAGAAAAAGGGGTTATTATGAAATAATAACCCCTTTTTCTATTTTTTTAATAAATAGTTGTCGTTATCTACTTAGGAAAATGATAAAATAAATTTACAAATTGATAGAGCGTCAGATTAAAAACTAATATTATTTATTTTAATAATACATCTAAAATCCGTTGGGGAAACTAATCCGTTGGGGAAAAAATACGCCCAGCGGATTAGCTTCCCACAGTTTACTCCGATTTTATCGGAAGATAATTATCAATTATTTATCTGATTATCTATAATTAATTTCTTAGTTCAACTTACAAACCCTAATTGAAATCAACTAATGTAATGTCAAAAATCAACATAGTATTAGGAGGAATAGAATTATTTCCTGTAGGCCCATAGGCCAAATCAGAAGGAAGCAAGAAAGTGCCAGTACTGCCTCGTTTTAGTAATGGGAGGGCTTCTTGCCAACCTTGAATTACATTATTCAGGCCAAAGGTAATAGATTGTGTTGATTCGTCAAAGACACTTCCATCCGTAAAATAACCTTTGTAATCAACTGTAACCGAAGAAGTAGCGATAGGACTTTCTCCGGAACCTGCTTCCGTAATGGTGTAATAAATACCAGAAAGCGTAGAATCTACTTCGGTCAAATTATTTTCTGCGATAAAGTCCTTAATTTTAGTATTGTCAAATTCCTTTTGCTCTACTATCTCAATGTCAAACCCCAAAACAGTATTAGGTGGCACATTTGCATCAGTACTACCATTTTGTCCAAAAGCAAGAGCGGAAGGCATAAATATTCTACCTTTTCCCCATATATTAAATTGTTGAATCCCTTCACTTAATCCTGGAATGATTCTGGATAGAGATAGGGTAGATGGACTGCATTCACCTGATTGACTAAAAGTGGTACCATCTAAAAAATAGCCTTTTAGTAAGACATTAACCGAAGAGACAGAAGAAATAGGTTCCCCTGTTCCAGGATTCTCAATTATATACCTTACACCAGAAGCTGTAACTTCGGCAGTTAGATTTTCAGCAGCTAAAAAAGCCTCAATATCAGTTTCATCAGTGGCAAATTGTACGACTGGGTCGATAATAGGAGCTGCTTCTGTATCAACACTACAATTAGAAAAAAGAAGGCCTAAAAATAAAATTGGAAAAATATATTTCATATTAAAATAGCTATTTGTTCAAGGTTATTAATTAAAAATATGAATACTGTATTGTATCAAGAAGGAATGGAGTTGAGTATTTAATTTTAATAAAAGCTTGATTAGTAAAGCAAATGTAAGAACTGCAAACTATCAATTAGTTACGATCAACTGCACTACACAGTGTACGAACTCCTTTCTATAAAAAATTAATTAATTCAACATCGAAAATCAAGACTTGGTTCGGAGCAATAGTACCTGTTCCAAACGTGCCATATCCTAAACTGGAAGGTAGAAAAATAGTTCCTTTCCCTCCTTTTTTGAATAAAGGAATACCAATACCCCAACCAGGAACAAGTGAAGCTGACAAAGAAGTTTGAAAAGCTTCTGCTTCGGAAAAAACAGTACCATCAGGAAAGTAGCCTTTATATTTAATAATAACTGTAGAATTGGCGGTTGGATTTAAGCCTTCACCTGGTTCTTCAATAATATATTGCATGCCCAATTGTCCAACTTCAGCAGTTAAATTATTTGTAGCAAGATAGTCTTCAATAATCTGTTCGTCTATTGCTAGTTGATCGTCATAGCTTAGAAATAACTGGTCTTCATCATTACAGTTAGTAAACAGAACGCCTAAGAATAATATAGGTAATAAATATTTCATGTCTATAGGTTTTGATTATGGAATTTGAAAAGATTAAAATGATAGTAAAAATTATTTGATGTATAACTCCAAACTACCAACTTTTTATTGTCAACTGCACTAGAATAATAAGTGCTAAGTAACGACGAAATAATAAGTTGGTCATCTGGACGAGCTTATTTTGGTTCTAGTTTTTCTTTAAAAGAGGGAGTATTGTTGATACTATGACCGATTTTAAAGTGAAAATAGGAGCAAAAGAAGCCGTCCTAGATGTTCAAGTTATTGTTTTGCCGTTACTAAGGTAAATATTTTTTAAATCAACGACTAAATATAGATATTTGCTGCTTCGTTTTTTACATAAAAGTGGCAAATTAATTATTACCAGATAATCAGATTAACATTTGATAGGTTGATTTTTTCTCTTTTCTGACACGCTAACGTTTTATAATTTTTATCGGCTGACTCGCGGCATTATCTGTAACGATTTGTACAATATAAACACCAACTTCCCATTCCTGACCTATTTCCAATGAACCATTACTTTGAGTAAGGGGGTGATTAAAAACGGAACGACCCAGTAAATCTTTTACAATAATGGACGTGGTAGGAGCTAAATCTAGCAATTCAAATTGCAACACGGTTTTACTATTAAAAGGATTAGGGTATATATTAAATTGTTCGACCCCCTCTAGTATTGGAATACTTGTAGTCGTACTATCCACAGGTGCAAGAAAAACAACCGCTAAGGTGACTTCTCCATTCTCTAAAGAAACATCGATAGTTTTAGAAACATAGCCTTCTCTAGAGTAGGTGACTTCAAAATTACCAGCAGTAGCTTGTCCAGTTTTGTATTCACCTTTAATTTCACTAATTGCATTATTGGCATCATCAGAAGCAATACTTACCCTAACCCCCCCTAAAGGTAAACCTGTTAAAGAATCTGCTACACTACCTTCTAAATAACAAGCACGAATATAGTTAGGGGTCAATATATAAAGACCAGTTCTTATATCGGACGCAATCACTGTTCCCGATTCAAAAAATGGAAAAGTGCCCCAAACACCATTAAATCCACCATTGCCACCTGAAAAAGTATCATAATTTCCAATTTCTATCAAGTTCTGAGGTCGATTGGCGTCGGTAATAACAACCCCTTCTGTATAAAAAGAGGTCACAAGAAAATCATCTAAAACATGCACATTATGGGGAATCAAATTTGTATTAATAGAGCTTAATGGACGAAATTCATCTAAAAATTGAATATTATTCATATCCGAAATATCATAAGCTGCCACAGGAGCATTTTGCCGTTCATCGGTGGTGAAAATAGTATTACCATCATCCGATAACCAAGCATTATGGGTAAAGGAAAAAGGGGTGATTTGATTACTAATTGTAAAAATACTATCCTTATTCGCTATATTTTGAATCGAAAAAGCGCCTTGATTAATATCGGAAGTATAAACAAAGTCTCCTCGTGCAAAAACATCATGCGCATAAACACTAGCCGCCGCCGATACAAAAATTGGATTCCCTGGATCCGTAAAAAGGTCTATTATTAGTACTCCTCCATTATTTAGGTTACAACCCGCTAGAAATCCATAACCTGTTTCGGGGTCGATATAAATATTATGGCAAGTATTTAGTAATCCTAATCCCTCAATGACTGGCGCCCAAAAGTAGCTATCCGAAGAATCAGGAGCATTTGGTAAATTTTCTAAATTGATTACTTGAAGGCCTCCTGATGACTCATTGATATAATAAGAAAAGTGACCAAAAGTTTTAGCATCTCGCCAAATGGAGGAAGGCCCTGGAAAAGTCGCAACATTTTGTGGATTAGCAGGGTCAGTTATGTTTTCAATGGCTACTCCAGCGTCTAAACATACCAAAGCATATTCATTACCCAAACTATCTGTATAACCCCAAATATCACTCAGTCTTTGATCATACGTAACATTAGCTTGGAGGTCTAAATTATTTTGACTAAAAGCAAGTTGTTGTATTGTAATTAATAGTAGAAATAGAAATGTTTTTTTCATTATTGTTTAATTGAAAAATAGGTAGTTTACATTGAAGTAGTATTAAAGCTTTACAAATGTATTATTTTTTTAAAAGGAGTAGTAGCATATCTAGAAATCTTATGGTAAAACGGCAGACAGAAATTAGATTAAGTACTAACCAAATAAATTCTGTAATTTCATAGCAACTCCCATATCACCGTCAACTTGAATTTTACCGCTCATAAAAGCAGACATAGGATTCAGTTTGCCATTCACTAAGGCTTGAAAATCTGCCATCGTTACTTTTACCGTACAATCTGCGCTATCGTCTTTGGTCGTGACAACATTGGCATTACCAGTACCATCTATAAATAACTGCTGACCGTTCATGTCAAATTTTAAAGTTTTACCTAACGGCTTAGCATTTGCAGCCTGTTGTTGGATGCCTTCTACCAGCGTATCCAAAGATGCCAAAGAACCCTCCTTTGAGCTAGCAGTACCTTTTACTTTAATCCTGCCATTGCTACTACCACCACTGCCACTACCTCTATCTGTCCGTGCAGCAGCTTTGTAATCAACGTCTTCAATAATCATTTTGGAGATAATTTCTCGCATAATTTCAGAAGAACCTCCTCCGATTGTTCCAACTCGAACATCTCTATACATACGTGCCATCGGATATTCTTCCATAAATCCATAACCACCAAAAAATTGCAGACATTGAGTGGCTACTTTTTCTGACAGTTCAGAAATTAATAACTTCGCCATAGAACAAAGTTTGACATCATAAATACCATCTTGATACATTCTAGCACAAGTATAGGTAAATGCCTTGGCAGCCTCAATTTCTGATGCCATTTGGGCAATTCGATGTCTCAAGACTTGAAATCTATTAATAGATTTTCCAAAAGCTTGTCTTTCGGACATATATTGCAAGGACTTTTCAATAGCTGATTCCATAGCTGAAATACCAGCAGGAAGCCCACAAATACGTTCTAATTGCAAACCGTTCATCAAATAATAGAAACCTCTACCTTCTTCACCGACTAGATTTTCAACGGGTACTTTCACATTGTCAAAGCTTAATTCCGCCGTGTCAGAACAATGCCAACCCAATTTTTTTAATTTTCTAGTAGAAACCCCTTCCATTGCTTGCTCAATAATCAAAAGACTAACTCCTTTTGCTCCTTGACTAGGGTCTGTTTTGACAACGGCAATCACAAAATCACCATAAACACCATTCGTTATGAAAGTTTTGGAGCCATTTACAATATAGTGGTCTCCTTCTCTAATTGCCTTAGTTTGAATATTCTGCACATCGGAACCAGCGCCGGGTTCTGTGATGCCAATAGAAGAAATAAGGTCACCAGAAATAAGGCCAGGTAAGTATTTTTTCTTCAAAGCTTCTGAGCCATATTTTAAAATATAAGGCCCTGACATATATTGGACCACTTGCTGGGTAATGGCAAATCCACCGGAATTACAACGACCTAATTCTTCATTAAAGACTACATCATAGAAAAAATCTAAGCCCATACCGCCGTATTCTTCGGGGTAAGAAAGTCCTAAAAAGCCCATGTCGCCCATTTTTTTCCAAATATCCCTTGGTGTCCTACGGTCTTCTTCCCATTGATCTATATTTGGAATAGCTTCTTTTTCAAAAAAGGTTCTTAAAGATTGGCGGAATAATTCGTGTTCTTCAGTAAAGTAATAGGAATTCATATAATTTTTTTCTGATAAGTAATGAGGAAATAATAAGTCCGTTAAATAGTGGAATTATTGTTTTGCGCTTACTAAAGTTTAAGTAGATATTAATACAGCGTTATGATTCTGTTAAAAATTAGTACGAAAATACTAATTTAAACTAAATTTTTAAACCAAAAAATTGAATACTTGTTTTAATAGAGCAGATTTTGTTTTTTAAAAATAAAAAAAAACATATATTAGCCCTTTAAAAGAAGTAAAAATAAAATATAATTTCATAAATATGTTTATTTTAGATTTATATTTTACCTACTCCTTAATCAAACAAAGTTAAGTTATTCTCTCTTTTAAGTAAGGAGAAAAAATAACTTCCCTAAGTAATCACGAAATAATAGCTTGAACATCTAAAATCCGTTGGGTATTAAATCCGTTGGGAAATCAAATGTTAGTTGTCCAAGTTATTTTTTATCTATTACTAAGATAAAATATTAAGAGCCTATGACAAATACAATTGAAAGCTTTGAAAATATGCGTAAACCTTCGATATTTTGGCTATCCACAGAAATTGGTAGAGCATTCACCGAATACGGTTTGTCTTTACCTTTTCGTACTTTTTCTACTAAATCGGAGATTGGGGATGGGCATCCCGTATTAGTATTGCCTGGTTTTATGGCATCGGATACCTCAACTAAAGTACTTCGAAAATTTATCCAAAAGAAAGGCTATACTGCGGTTGCTTGGGAAATGGGCCGGAATAGAGGAGAAGTTGAAATTTTAGATTTATTATTTCTAAAATTAGAAGAAATGTATGAAGAATATGGCCGAAAAATAAGTATTGTTGGATGGAGTTTGGGCGGCGTTTTTGCTAGGCAATTGGCTAAAGGGAAGCCACATTTAGTTCGCCAAGTCATTACTTTAGGTGCTCCTTTTCGAGACATTGCTGCCCCCAATAATGCCTCTTGGATATATAATTTAATTTCAGGCGGTAAAAGAGTGGTAGATTTAGACCCTGACCTATTAAATGATTTACCAAAACCAGCTCCTGTTCCAACAACTGCAATCTATTCCAAAGAAGATGGGGTTGTGTCATGGGAAGTGTGTGTAGAAGAAAAAGAAACAGCGATTCATCAAAATATACAAGTTAGAGGAAGTCATATCGGTTTGGGGGTCAATGCCGCTGTATTAAAAATCATCGAAGACCGACTCCAATATGATGCAGAAAATTGGGTTGCTTTTAAGCCGCAAAATTTTGTAGCTGACTTATTATTATATCCTTCTTTGTAATTAATAGGTTCGTCAATTTTGAATGGAATGGAGTCAAAAAAGGCTCAATCTTCTGGTAAGATTGAGCCTTTTTAATACCACAAAATCAAAGCTTAGCGAATCGCTTCTCCACCTCGTGTTCTCGTCCGAATCCGAATCGCATCCATTACATCATAGACAAATATTTTCCCATCTCCCACACTTCCAGTCGATGCGTTGTCTAAAATAACGTCGATACATTTTTCTAAATTCTCATCACTAATCACGCAGATAATCAAGACTTTATTTCTTAAGATATTTGATTTCTCCGTACCTCTATACACCTCGGAATAGCTTTTTTGTAAACCTGTTCCTTTAACATTCATAACCGTCATGCAAGGAATTGCTGCGGCTTTTAAACCTTTTTGTACGTCCTTTAATTTGGACGGATTTATGATAGCTTCTACTTTTTTCATTTTTAAAATTTTGAAAGTCAGTCAGTGATAAGTTTTTAAAAAAAAACACAAAAGACAAACTTGTTAGATACTAGGGCAGTTTGCAGTTTGCTTTCGGCAGTTTGCAGTTTGCAGTCGGCAGTCGGCAGTTTGCTTAAATTAATGGTATAATAAGCAGAATTTTGCATCACTACGCTAGTACTTTTAAATTTTACAATAACTGTTCGGAAAAGAGAGCCGTGATTAGAGAAAAGAGATAGAAATCGGTAAATCCTTTAATTTTTCAGTAAAAAATCGAAAAAATTATTGGTACTCTTTGGTTATTCTCTCTTCTCTCAATGAAATGGTCTCTACTCTCTATTCTACTGACTAGTTACATTTTACATATAAAATTCAACCTTTAAAACTTATTCATACTCGGCATAAGATTCAACACCAAATTCTGCTGCGTCAATACCTGCTAATTCTTCCTCTCTGCTCACTCTAATACCTAAGGTCATATCTAAAATTTTCATGAGGGCAAAGGTAATCACAAAGGACATGATAGCAATAGCTGCCACACCCGTCAATTGGACAATCAATTGGTTTGCACCGCCACCAGTTAAAAGCCCCCCTTCTGCGGCAAAAAGACCAACCGCTAATGTACCCCAAACGCCATTGACACCGTGTACTGCCACTGCTCCAACTGGGTCATCAATATGCATTCTATCAATGGTGATAACGGCAATATCTACTAAAATACCCGCAATCAAACCAATGACAATCGCTGCCCAAGGGTCAACCACATTACAACCTGCTGTAATCCCTACTAAACCAGCTAGCACACCATTGATAACCATCGTAATATCCACCACGCCATGACGCAATCGGGTATACATCATTGTTGCTACGCCCCCAGCCGCAGAAGCTAGAAAGGTGTTAGTAGCTACTGTGCCGATAAGTTCCCAATTACCAACAGCCGCTAAGGTAGAACCTGGATTAAATCCAAACCAACCAAACCATAAAATAAATGCTCCTGTAGCTGCTAAAGGTAAATTATGGCCAGGAATTGCATTGATGCTGCCATCTTCATTGTATTTACCAATTCTAGGTCCTAGTACGATTGCACCAGCTAAGGCGGCAAAACCACCCATTGCGTGAACTGCTGCTGAGCCTGCAAAATCATTAAATCCTTTTTGAGCTAACCATCCATCGGGATTCCATACCCAATTGGCTGCTAATGGATACATCAGTGCGCAAAAAAGTACAACAAAGACTACATAGACCCAATTTCTCATTCTCTCAGCTAGTGCGCCTGAAACAATAGAAATGGCGGCAATAGCAAAACCCATTTGAATAAACCAGAATAATTTGTTAGAAACGGTGAGCCCTAAGTCTCGGTCTGTAATGCCCATCTCAAAGGCAAAGTAACCGTTGGATTCACCATAAGCGATGCCAAATCCAACGATAAAAAAAGCGAGGCCGCCAAACATGATATCAATCATTACTTTGGCAATAATACTCATAGTATTTTTTGACCGAATAAAGCCTGCTTCTAGGAGGGCAAAGCCACCCTCCATTTGAAAAATAAGTGCTGCACATATAGCCACCCATACGGTGTCTATGGCATTAATGTGCCCTTGAATAGCCTCTGCATTTGAGGCTACTTGGGCAGTAACTTCCGTTAAACCTTGCATAATCGTTTTGTTTGTTAATACATATGACCTGTTAAATTAATTTACTACTTAGTAGTTGCATAAGCTACTAGCAGTATTTAACAAATCTATTATCCATAAAAATTAAAATTCTCCATCCAGAATTGAAGAAAGTTTTGTTGATACCCAATAGAAAATGGTTATCCAATTACTTTATCGTTTATCTTATTACTGGACAAAAGAAGTCAGAAGTCAGACCGAAAAATTACATTTTTCTGTCAGAGGTCAGACTTTAAAAATACAAGTATCTGACAATCAGTATTCTAAAATTAGCTTATCTGACTTCTGACAGTCAATGAAATTGATGGTCTGACTTCTGACTTCTAAAATGTCCAGTAGTATAATCGTTTATTTGATTAGAATTATAAATAACTAACAGTTAGTGAGTTACACTGTATTTTATTGATGGTTATATGAAAGAACAAGTCAGGTAAGTTAAAACTTGTCTAAAAAATTATCCTGCAAATTTAGAAGAATTAAGAAGTTTATTATAAAATATATTATATAAATTGATGCCTATTTTTTATTTAAATTTTTATTTTGTTTAATATGGATAGTCCATATTTTATTTTAAAAAAATAATGTTTTGTGTAATGTTATATTGAAAATACCAGTAGGTTTTATTGGCTTCGATACTATATTTAGATGGTCGGCTAAATGGTATTGGTAGTGTATTTCTCCTACTGAATTTTACCGCCGCCTTACCACTTCTATCCCACTATCATTTCCAAAAGCAGACAAAGCATAGGTGAAACTCAACATAAAATAGCGACCCAACGAAATAATCCGTTGTTCCTGCACAAAATTCAGTTGACTATGGCGATTAATCCCTAAGGAACGCGATAAAAATAAATGGAGATTCTCGTCGGACGATTAGTTAAATAAACGATTCATTTTAAGTGTTTTAGCTAATCGTTCGACTTTAAAGAATCTGCATTTATTTTTATCTTACTACTAAGTTTTGATTGAGGATATCGTTAGCAGCTAATATTAAAGTACCTCGTTTGTTTTCCAAAAACCGATAGGCTATCGCAGCACGGATAGACAATATGCTAAGCATCCATCGCTTAAACATCTTTCATAGACAACTGAATCCGACTCCGAGCCTTATCCACATCAACTACTTTCACCTGCACCTGCTGTTGCAACTTAACCACATCCGCAGGATTTTTAACAAACTTATTCGCTAATTGAGAGATATGTACTAATCCGTCTTGCTTAACGCCAACATCCACAAAAGCCCCAAAATTGGTAACATTCGTTACAATGCCAGGTAAAATCATCCCGATATTCAAATCATCAATCGTTTTGACAGATTTAGAAAACTCAAAGGATTTAGCAGTTCCTCTTGGGTCAAGCCCTGGTTTATCCAATTCTTTGATAATATCTTTCAAGGTAGGGAGTCCAATAGAAGCACTTACATATTTTTGTAAATCAATTGATTTTTGTAGCTCTTTATTGTCAAGCAATTGTTGCACCGAACAGTTCAAATCTTTCGCTATTTGCTCTACAATTGCATAACTTTCAGGGTGAACAGCGGTGTTGTCCAATGGGTTTTTTCCAGATTTAATGCGTAGGAATCCGGCACATTGTTCAAATGCCTTTTCCCCCATTCTAGCTACTTTTTTAAGTTGTTTCCGATTTTTAAAAGCACCATTTTCTTTCCTAAAATCAACAATATTTCCCGCCAAAGTTGGCCCTAAGCCCGAAACATAGGTCAATAAATGCTTGCTGGCAGTATTCAAATTAATACCCACAGAATTTACACAACTTTCTACAACTCGGTCCAGACTTTCTTTTAACATCCCTTGATGGACATCATGCTGATATTGTCCCACACCAATAGATTTAGCATCAATCTTAACCAACTCTGCAAGCGGGTCCATTAATCGACGACCGATAGAAACAGCCCCTCTGACGGTAACATCCTTGTCTGGAAATTCATCCCTCGCAATTTGGGAGGCAGAATAAATAGAGGCACCACTTTCATTGACCATAAAAACAGCAACCGATTTGTCAAATTTGATACTATTAACTAGGGCAAGCGTTTCTCTTCCAGCAGTACCGTTACCGATGGCAATCGCTTGAATATCAAATTGATAGACTAGGTTTTTAATATGATTAATAGCACCAAATTGGTCCGATTGAGGAGGATGTGGAAAGATAGCCGAATGGTCTAATAAATTGCCACTTTCATCCAAACAAACGACTTTACAACCTGTCCGAAAGCCAGGGTCGATTGCTAAAATCCGCATTTGCCCTAATGGAGCAGCCAATAAAAGCTGTTTTAAGTTTTCCGTAAAAACTTTAATTGCTTCTTTGTCGGCAATTTCTTTTGCCTTATTTCTAAATTCGGTTTCAATAGAAGGAGATAAAAGTCGTTTATAACTATCTTCTAAAGCTAATTTTACTTGCTCGGTAGCAGCTCCATAGCCTTCCAAAAATAATTGTTCTAAGCGATATTTAGTTTGTTCTTCATCTGGAAAAATAGAGACCCTCAAAAAACCTTCTTCTTCTCCTCGTCTCATGGCTAAAATTCGATGAGATGGGCATTTTTTTAATGCTTGCTCAAACTTAAAATAGTCTTTATATTTTATCCCTTCTTCGTCTCGTCCACGAGCTACTTTTGACTTAATAACTGCCGTTTTATCAAAGGCAAATCGCGTTCTATTTCTAGCTTGTTCATCCTCATTTATCCATTCTGAGATGATGTCTCGACTACCCGCTAAAGCAGCGTCAATATCAGGCACATCACCGTTTAAATAGTTGCCTGCTAACGATTCAATCTGATGATTATTTTGTTGAAAAATAGCGGTAGCTAAAGGTTCTAAGCCCTTTTCTTTCGCCGCCGTAGCCCTTGTTTTCCGTTTCTTTTTATAAGGCAAATAAATATCCTCTAACTCCGTAGCATCATAGGTGTCTTTGATGCGTTTTTTTAGCGAATCAGTTAGTTTTCCTTGTTCCTCAATAGCCTTTAAAATTGTTTCTTTTCGTTTTTCAATTTCTCTAAATTTATCCAAAGCAGATTTAATAGCGGCAATAGCTACCTCATCTAAGGAACCTGTCATTTCCTTTCTATATCGAGCAATAAATGGGATAGTAGCCCCTTCATCTAAAAGTTTAATGGTGTTTTCAACTCCCCGCTTAGGCAAGTGTAAAGATTTGGTAATCAGCGAAATAGCAATAGATTTCATGAAGTGTGTGTAGTTTTAGTTCTAAGTCTAAGTATACTCCTTTTAGTAAAAAAGTAAGGGAGTAGCAATAATATGTTCGTCAATTTTGAAATCGAAGATTCATAAGCGCAGCGCACTAATGATGAATATCGCAAAAATAAAGGTATAATTACTGATGTTAGGCACAAGCACTAAAGGTGCGATATATATTAACATCGGGCGAAAGCCCTATGGTAAAAGTATACCAACAATGCCAAGTACAAAACGGGCGTAATTGGGATTTGTCCTCAAGTCCCGTTAGAGACTAAACATGGGTAGCCAATAAAATAAGTAATTAATCACATATAAACGTGCCGTAGGTACGCAACATAGGGTTCAAAATCATGTTAC
>CAYMSC010000102.1:0-15390 GCA_964392805.1 uncultured Saprospiraceae bacterium | reverse complement strand
AGATAATAGAATAAAAGGAGTTTCCATTGTTAATCCTTTTCAACTTCCACGTATTGCAGGAGAAAAAGCGTCTATTATTGATGTCCGTGCTATAGACTTAAAGAACCGACAGTTTGTTATTGAAATGCAAATAGCTGAAACAAAGGGTTTCGACAAAAGAGTTCAATATTATTCTTGTAGAGATTATTCTATGCAGATTGATAGAGGAGAAGATTATCCTAAACTGAAACCTACCTACTTCATTGGTATTTTGGACTTTGATTATTTTGAGAGCGAAAATTACCTTTCCCACCATATTATCCTAAATAATGAAACGTATGAACACAAACTAAAGGATATTCAATTTGCTTTTATTGAGTTGGAAAAATTTACTAAAAAAGTTGATGAATTGGAAACGCTTATTGAAAAATGGGTATTCTTTATCAAAAACGCAGAAGAATTAGAAGTAATTCCAGAAAATATAGATGATGAAGGACTTTTGGCTGCTTATAATGATGCAGATAGGCATAGTTGGACTAAAGAAGAATTAAGAGCTTATGACAATGCGTCTATTGCTGAAGGTGATTTGGTACAAAGGGAAAAATTTGTTGCTGATAAAGCAACAGAAGAAAAAATCTACAAAGTAGTCGAAAAATGTTTAGAAAAAAATATGATTCCAGAAGATATTGCAGATATAGTAGAAAATACTGTTGAAGAAGTTTTGGTTATAATCGAAGAAATAAAAAAAAGAAAGAAGGCGAAAAGATAACATTACATATATTTTATGCCGTCTATGCGAACGGCACAAAAACATATGCGAAACCGTTATGCACAATCAATAAAAAATAGAAACTACAAGAACCTAACTTTATCAAAAAGTATGAGACTTACAATTTTCGCAATCCTCTTTTTATTCATTTTCTGTTCTGCTCAGGGACAAAATACTGAGACGAAATGGTATAGTGAGAATACGAGCAATGGGGTAATCATACAGAACAGTTTCCCAAAAGGTGGATTTTACCCAGGTCCAACAAAGAAATATTTCAATTATAGTTACTTGGTATTCTTTACTCGAATAATTAATAAAACTGAGAATCAGCTTGAAATATCAGTTAATTTTTCTGGGGATTCAATAGCAATTCCAAACTCCCCAGACACCTTTATGAAATTATTTCTGCCCCAAGATACAATGACCCTTGAAAAAGAAAACTTATTTAGCTACGGAGTTAAAGAATTGGAGTCTCTCGATAGTGCGACTAATTTCTACAAAAAATTAAATCCTGAAGAAGATTGCCTTTTTTATACTGTTGCGATATTTTATCAAACAAAAACTGATGAATGGAATCAAGAAAGAGGTGGCAATCGTGCAGAGTTTGTTTTAGAAGACCAAAATTTGTTCTATAAAATACCACCGCAGAAAAACTCACTATTTTGCGGAACTATTACTTTTAATGAATGAATTTCAATAAAAATTGTGATAAGGACTTAACGAATAGATGCCAGAAGAATCTAGATATATTTTGAATGCAAACAAAGAAACATTTGAAACTAAAGCCAGTGTAGGTTAATAAACCTAGGTACACAAGCTTAGCCACATCAGATAAAATGCTACTTGGACTATGCTATTGAGTTAGGAACTTGGGGCAATTACGCCACTAATCCTGAGTATAATATATTGCGATAGAAGAAATCAAGGAAATCACATTATATGGGAACAATAAAACCCTTCTATTTGGCTATCTCCAAGGCTGCCAGAGGCAGCTAAATATTTAACACGAGGCTGGAGTCCACTAGTGTCTAAAACATCAAAAGTGCTAATTTCCATAGAATTTTGGGGCGATATTTTAAGTCTCCAGACTTGAAATCTTTATCCAAGTCGTCTCCTGACGACTTTTATGCGTCTAAATTTCACCTAATCATCACTTTTCAAGTGTCGGTCGTCAGGAGACGACCAGATATTAGGTTCAAGTCTGGAGACTTAAACCATCGGTTTCAAGGTTTTAGACACTAGTGGGCGAAAGCCTTGCGCTAACTGAGAATAAAGACTATCGGGTTAACGATATGAAATAGCTATTTTTAAAGCTAGACAAGTTGAAAACCCATACGGGCAAGCTGTGAAAAATATTGGTTTGAAGATGAAATCTTCAAACATCGACACAATCGTAAACACCTGATTATCAACAACTATCATCCACTTTTCTCTTTAATTCGTCTTAGCATGACGCCCCTATAAGATAAAGACAGATTTATAACGTAGCAATAAGAATGGAACGATGAATGCTCTCTTTCTCGAATTCATCGTTCATCGTTCATAATTCATCATTAAGAAAAGCATCAATTCCTAGGCAGCTCCACCTCCAAAAACCGACTCCGTTCCCGATAAGCCTTCCGCTCCCCCAAATCAAAATAATCTCCACTTCGCAATAAATAAAAAGGTGTTTTATCCGTCATAATTTTAGGGTCATAGATAGCGACAAAAGAAACACCAATTACCTCAAAGCGATTTCCTTGCACTACAATAGCTGTCCCTTCGTCCAATCCAATGCCTAATAAATCAGGTTTCGCTTTCATGACTTCCACCAAATCAAACTGTCGATTTCTACGCAATAAATGTTGGTCAATTGCAGCGTTTTTCAAAAAACCAAATCCCTCTTCATGGTCGCCCATCATAATGGTATTCGTTTTGGTATCTCCTCTGACTAGATACGAACCTAGAATAGTCGCTCCTGCAGAAGACCCACCAATTACCCCACCTTTAGCCAATAAATCAGCCAATGCAGTTTGCGTTTTTGTGCCTAAATAAGCATCTGCCAAACGCCATTGTCGACCGCCCATAAACCAAACGCCCGTCGCCTTTTTGATTACATTGGTAAAAGCTTCCGAATCGGCTACTGCTCGGTCATCTGTATGCAAAATTTGCAAATTATTTGCGCCATGTTGTTGAAAATTAGGATAAACTCGACCTTGATAGGCAAGACCAAAATCTCTTCCGCCATTTGCCGTAGGAATGATGACAATCTTTGCCGTCGGTCCTCCCGCTAAGTCAATAAATTCTTTGAACACTTCGGGTGCTATCCGAGCATTTCCACCGACTATCACCAAACTGCCTTTTTCAGGCCCTAGAGGTTGTGCAAAAAGAGATGGATTGATGACTCCGATGAATAAAATTAGTATAATCTGAATGCTTTTCATTATGTTTATCTTTTTTTAGAATAGAGAGTAGAAAATAGAGAGTAAAGACCATTTCGCAAGCAGAATTGAGGGAATAGAGACTAGACTAGCTATTTCAGCAGTACCGAGTCTCTATTCTCTCAGCGCAGCGGTCTCTATTCTCTACTCTTTAAAAGCATCAAGAAACGAAAATTTAACCAAATTACAGTCAAATCATGTCTGAATCTTCTAAATCTTCCCCTACCCTATCCCGAAAACTAGGCCTATTGAGCTTAGCTGCAACGGGTATTTGCTCCATGTTGGGTGCATCCGTTTATGTGGTACCCATCATGATACAGCGAAATGTGCCAGACATTGGACCGTATGTATTGCCCGCTTTTTTATTAGCCGCCATTCCTGCTCTATTAGCAGCTTTTGCTTATGCTAGTTTATCCTCTGCGATGCCAAGGGCAGGCGGTAGTTATATCTTTGCCAGTAGAGGCTTGCATCCCTATTTAGGTTTTGTGGCAAGCTTTGCGCAATGGTTTGGTTTGACGATTATTATTGGGGTTATCTGTTATGTTATTATTCCATTTTTCAGAGATATGGCAGATGCCTTAGAGTGGTCCACCCTCGCTACTACTTTAGAGACAGGTTGGGTCAGGGTGAGTTTGGCCTTGCTGCTCCTTTGGACTTTTGTGGGCATCAATATGAAAGGTTTACAATTTTATGAACGGACTTTGATTCCATTAATGGTCTTGATGTTTGGTTTAGGCGCTATCGTCATTGTTGCAGGGTTTAGTTTTAATCATGCTGATTTTGAAGCTGCTTTATTAGCGAAAGAAGGTCGTTATGTTGCTACAGGAGAAATTGCTATTTTTGATTGGTCGACTTTCTTAGCCGCAGCCGCTGTTTTATTTTCTAGCTTTATAGGATTTGATTCTATTGCACAGGCAGGTGGAGAAGCCAAAAATCCAGGTCGGTTATTACCACGTGCCATCGCTGTAGCAGTAATTACCGTTGGCAGTTTTTACTTTATTTTTACCGCTGCTATTTATCATGCAATTCCTTGGCAGTTTATCGCAGAAGAAGCAGTGCATAAAGATGTTTCTGCTCCCGGATTATTCAGCTATTTATTATCTCCAGCTTGGGGGATTGCGATTATAGCAGGTGCTGCGATTGCTTTGGTCAATGATTTACCAGCGATGCTTTTATCTGTTTCCAGATTATTATTTGCATGGGCAGAAGATGGTATTTTTCCAAAACGCATTGCTCAAGTACATCCAACGACTCAAACACCACATATTGCTTTAATTTTAAGCGGCATCATGGCGACGATTGGTATTTTAGGTAGTCATTTTGCAGGAGATTTCTTTTTAGGCGTCGATATTATGGTAACGAGTATGTTGGTTAATTTTTTATTGATGTGCATTACCTTAATCGTTTTACCTAGCAAAAATCCAGCAATAGCTTCCGACATTAAAGTATTAGCTTCTCGTAACTTGAGAAATATACTAGCCTGGTTAGGCGTCTTTTTCTTATCAGGATTTTTGATAATTCATATTTGGAAGGATATGAATGCGGATGCGTCTAAATGGTATTTTCATTCTACGCCTGTTTGGTTAATCGTCATGGGATTGGCGTCTTTGATTTACTTTTGGCAATTGCGTGGAATGAAGGCCGCTGGAGTTAATTTAGAAAAGTTATTTGGGGAATTGCCTACGGAATAATTTTTTAACTTTAGACATAGTAAGTAATAACGAAAAAATAACTTCCGCATTTGATTTTTCTATTGAATGTTTTTATCATAGGTTTTCAACCCATTACAAAAAAATCCATTTGAAAAATGCGGAACTTATTTTTTCGTCGGCTCTTAGTACTTGAACACACTTAAATTAGAGCATATTTAAAACCACAAAATAAAATCATGAAAAAGAAACGAACGTGGAAATTTTGGCTTTCTCGTACCATTTTAGGTCTATTACTAATTGGTCTCTTATGGGTCATCAATTTAATCTGGTTTCGACCATTTAATATCAGTCATTTTTATGACAGAATTTTTGTAGAATTAGTGATGGACAGCCCAGAATTTACGACAATGTTAGGCATTCCTGTTTTATACGACTGGTCAAAAGATGAATTAGATGATATTTCAGATGCTAAAAATTGGGAAAGTTTTCATAAATTAAAAGAGGATTATGAGACCTTAAATAGTTATGATTTTGAAGGGCAATCAGCAGCCAATCAATTAAATACCAAAATTTTAGGTAATTTTTTAAAAAATCAAGTTGAAAGTGAGCCCTATTTTTATCATGATTATCCAGTCAATCAAATGTTTGGGATACAAAGTAACTTACCTAGTTTCTTAGAAAATTCTCATAAATTAAGAGATAAAAGTGATGTAGAAGCTTATATCTCTAGGTTATCAAAATTCGACACCAAATTTGACCAATTATTAGAAGGATTAAAGATTAGAGAAGAAAAAGGTATTATTCCACCAAAATTTGTCATCAAACGAGTAGTCGATGAGATGAAAGGTTTTGTAGGACATAAAGACGCCGTTATTGAAAATTTAGAGGAGGTGCCAGCACCCGTAAAATCAAATATTTTATACACTAATTTTGAAACCAAACTAGGCGAAATTGAAGGACTTTCCGAGACCGAAAAAGACAAATTCCAACAACAAGTAACAACAGAAATTGAAACCACTGTATTTGGTGCTTATGCTAAGTTGATTAGCTATTTTGAAGATTTAGATGTCAAAGCCACTACTGATGATGGGGTTTGGAAATTACCCAATGGCGAAAGTTATTATGCCTATCAATTAAAACAGCATACTACTACAGATTTATCGCCAGAAGAAGTACATCAAATAGGTTTACGGGAAGTTGCAAGGATTAAATTAGAAATGGAAGCTATTTTGAAACAAGAAGGCTATACAGATACAACTCAGACCTTAGGCGAAATTATACAAGGATTAAATAAAGAAGAGCGCTTTTTGTATCCAGAAAACGATGAAGGAAGGGAATTATTACTAAAAGAATATCAAGCTATTCTGGACAAAATCAGTCTAGGGTTGGACGATGCTTTTGATATTCGCCCCAAGGCAGGAATGGAAGTAAGAAGGGTGCCTGAGTTTAAAGAAGAGGGCTCGGCAAAGGGATATTATAATCAACCACCTATGGATGGGTCTAGGGGCGGGATTTTTTATGCTAATCTTCGAAAAGTGCATGAACACCCCAAATATACTATGAAGACACTGGCTTATCATGAAGGTATACCGGGACACCACTTTCAAATTGCCATTCAAAGCGAATTAGAAGACGTCCCTATTTTTAGAACAGTTGTTCCTTTTACAGCTTATGCCGAAGGTTGGGCACTGTATACGGAGCAATTAGCATGGGAATTAGGGTTTTATAAAAATGACCCTTTTGGAAATTTAGGCAGGTTGCAAGCTGAAATTTGGCGAGCCGTTCGATTAGTAGTAGATACAGGTATTCATTATAAAAAATGGACTCGAGAAGAAGCCATCGATTATATGGTTGCCAATACAGGTTTAACAACAACTGAAGTTGTCACCGAAATTGAACGATATATAGTGATGCCAGGGCAAGCTTGTTCTTACAAAATTGGGATGATGAAAATCTTGGAATTAAGAGCAAAAGCAAAAAAAGTATTAGGCAATCAATTTGATTTAAAAGAATTTCATAATGTTGTCTTGAAAAATGGGTCTGTGCCTTTGACCATTTTAGAAGAAATCATTGATGAATATATTCAAGATAATCAGTTGAAAAATTCGTAACTATTCAGAACAGAGAGTAGAGACCACTTCGTTGAGAGAACAGAGACTGCAAACGATGTATATTTTGTGCTTTTGTCTCTATTCTCTACTCTGCTGAACAGTTGAAAAATTCTTAAGTTAATTAGCTGCAAATAAAATTATGGAAAACAATAAAATGTATAGCGAATTAGCACCCGATTTCAAAATATCCAGAATCCTCACAGGCCTTTGGCAAGTTGCTGATATGGAAAGAGGTGGACAACAACTAGATTTAGATAAAACAGCCAAAGCATTGATGCCTTATATCGAAAAAGGATTAACCACTTTCGATATGGCTGACCATTATGGTTCCTCCGAATTGATTACAGGCTTATTGCATAAAAAATACATTCCTAAGGACCAAGTTCAGTTATTAACCAAATGGGTACCGCCACCAGGGAAAGTTACCAAAGAAGCGGTAAGAGCTGCTGTTCAAACGGCACTCGATCGCATGCAATTAGAGCGTTTGGACATGCTACAATACCACGCTTGGAATTATGCCGACCCAGCTTGGTTAGACCAATTATTTTATTTGCAAGAATTACGAGAAGAAGGATTCATTCAACATTTGGGCTTAACCAATTTTGATACGGCTCATTTAAAAATGGTGTTGGATAGTGGTATCAAAGTTGTTTCCAATCAAATTTGTTTTTCTTTATTAGACCAAAGAGCAAAGCAAGGCATGACCCAGTTATGCGAGGCAAATAGCGTCAAAATATTAGCTTTTGGAACGATAGCAGGTGGTTTTTTAAGTGAAAAATGGTTAAGACAGTCTGAACCTAAAATAGCTGATTTAGCCACTTGGTCACAGATGAAATACAAACGCTTTTTGGACCAAGCTGGAAGTTGGGACACCTTCCAAGAATTATTAGAAACCTTATTAAATATTTCTAAAAATAAAGATTTAAGCATTGCCAATATTGCCAGTCGCTATGTTTTAGAACAGCAAGGTATCGGTGGTATAATTATCGGAGCTAGACCAGGAAAAAGTGAACATATTGATTCCAACTTAAAGGTTTTAGATACTCCTTTAACGGCAGCAGAAATTACAAAAATTGAGCTTATTTTAAATCAATTAAATCCAATTCCTGGAGATTGTGGCGATGAATATCGAAAACCTCCTTTTCTAACTGCTTCGGGAGATTTGAGTCATCATTTAGATAGTTTTCCACCACCTTATGAAATCAAAGTGGGCAAAGATAATCGCACCCAAGTGTTGAGTGGTACGATTTGGGAAGACATTGCAGGTTTTAGTCGAGCAGTTCAAAAAGGCAATCGAATTTTGATTTCGGGTACTACTGCCACACATGGAGATAAAGTAATTGGTGGCACTGACCCAGCGTCTCAAATGAATTTTATTCTTGACAAAATAGAAGGGGCTTTGCAATCTTTAGGTAGTGGATTGGAAGATGTGATGCGTACTCGAATTTTTATTAGAAATGTAGCGGATTGGGAACCTATTTCCAGAGCGCATGGTGCGAGATTTAAAAACATTCAGCCTGCGAATACATTGGTACAAGCGAATTTGATTGGGGACGAATATTTGGTGGAGATGGAGGCAGAGGCAATTATGTAAGAAGCTTGTAAGTACTTAATATGCTTTCTTCTATCGAGGGTGTCTCATAAGTCTAATTTTGAGAATTTGGCTAATTTGAAGTTGAAGTTGAGGTTGAGATTAAATTTTTTAGAACCAATCACCCCTGCTTTAGAGGAGGCTAGCAATACTTTATTCGTTTTTCAGAATTCAGTTTTATTTATGATACAGCCTCAGTAAGAACTTACAGAAACTTATACCATTTAACATCAAACCGAAAAATAAATTTTTCGGTTTGATGTCAAATAATAATTACGCAGCTCGCAACTGTGCCAACTTAGATTTCCGCAACTTTGACTCTGCATACAATCTATCCACTTCAAAAGAAGTAATATCTTTTTGAGAAGGCAATTCATACATTGCATCTGTCATAATCGCTTCGCAAATAGAACGTAAGCCCCTTGCACCTAATTTATAATCTAAAGCCGTTTCCGCAATGAAGGCCAATGCCTCATCCGTGAAAGACAACTTGATATTTTCTAATTCAAATAATCTAGAATATTGTTTGATGAGTGAGTTTTTAGGCTCTGTCAAAATATTCTTTAAGGTAATCAAATCCAATGGTTTTAAGTAAGTTAAAACAGGCAAACGACCAATTAACTCAGGGATTAAACCAAATGTCTTTAAATCTACGTGAGAAATATATTGTAATAAATTTTCACGGTCTACCAATTCCTTTTCATCTGCGTTGAAACCGATGACTTGGGTATTCATTCTTCTTGCGATGATTTTTTCGATGCCATCAAAAGCACCACCACAAACAAATAAAATATTATTGGTATTAACTTTGACTAATTTTTGTTCAGGATGCTTCCGACCGCCTTGTGGTGGTACGTTTACCTCGGTTCCTTCCAGCATCTTTAGCATTGCTTGCTGCACCCCTTCACCAGATACATCTCTAGTAATAGATGGATTGTCCGATTTTCTAGAAATCTTATCAATCTCATCAATATAAACAATACCTCTTTCTGCTGCGGATACGTTATAATCACAAGCTTGCAATAAACGACTCAACATACTTTCTACATCCTCCCCTACATATCCTGCCTCTGTAAATACCGTAGCATCTACAATCGCAAAAGGTACTTTCAACATCTTAGCAATAGTCTTTGCTAATAAGGTTTTTCCTGTACCTGTTCGACCGACTAATAAAATATTAGACTTTTCTATTTCCACCTCATCATCTGCTGGCTGGCGCAATCTTTTATAGTGATTATAAACAGCAACCGATAAGAATTTCTTAGCATCATCTTGACCGATAACATATTTATCCAGATGATTTTTTATATCCTTTGGTGTCAATTTATTTGGTAAATCGCTACCTTCCCAATTTACTTTTCCTTCGCCCTCTTTTACTGTCCCTTTTTCTCCTTTTTTATTACCATACAATTCTTCTTGTATAATTTCTTCGGCTTGTTCTACACATACCTCACAGATATGTCCATCAATACCCGCAATTAAAATCAAGGCTTCCGACTTATCTCGACCACAAAAAGAACATCTAAAATTTTGTTTGCCTCTACGCATACTTTTCTTGTTTAGGGTTTAAAGGTGTAAGGGGTTAAAGGTATATAGGTATAAGGGTTTAGAGGTATAAAGGTTTAAAGGAGTGTCTTCACTATTTTTGTACCTCTGTACCTTTATACCTCTCTGCCTATTAATTTTAACTTTCTTTTCCTCTTGCCAATACTTCATCAATTAAGCCGTATTCTTTTGCCATATCCGCCTTCATCCAGTTATCTCTATCAGAATCCTTTTCGATTTCTTCAAAAGTTTTACCTGAGTGATTCGCTAAAATAGTATATAATTCTTCTCTTAATTGCTTAGAGAAATTATAATTGATTTCCATGTCGCTGAAAGTACCCCGCATGCCACCAGATAATTGGTGAATCATCACTCTAGCATGTGGTAAAGCAGAACGCTTTCCTGCTGCACCCGCAGTCAATAAAACCGCACCCATTGAAGCAGCTAAGCCTGTACAAATAGTCGCTACATCTGGGCTAATATATTGCATTACATCATAAATTCCCATGCCGTCGATAACAGAACCACCTGGACTATTGATGAATAATTGCACGTCTCTTTTTGGGTCCACTGATTCCAAAAATAATAATTGTGCCGTTAAGATATTAGCTACTTGGAAATTAACATCCGTTCCTAGAAATAAAATTCTATCCATCATTAAACGAGAGAATACATCTAATTGTGTTGCATTCATTCTTCGTTCTTCGATTACATAAGGCGTTAAGCTATTTTGAAAAGCTTGTGCAGTGAATTTTGTATATTTATCAACATGGATACCACTGATACCTTGGTCTTTAACAGCAAACTTTTTGAATTCCTTTTGAAAATCCATATTTAATTTTTAATTGGTTTGAGATTATAATGATACTATAATGTACCACTAAAAGCTGATTAAAATTTAATGTACGCTTATTATAACAATTTAACTCAGTTTAGTTTCAATCGGCGGCTAATTTTCTTCGCCACTCCCGACATACGCTTAACATTCACTCCTTATTCCTCTATCACTTCTGCTTCTTCAATACCCGACTCGGCTGCTGCTACCTCAGGCTCAGGTTCAGGTGCTGGCGGTTGATGTTTCGCATTTTCTTCTTCAACTAATTTTTCTAAGGCTTCGGTAGTGATGTCATTTTCATTTAAGGTCACTACTTCTTTCATAGAATTGAAAAGTTTGTCGGATAAGATTTGAGTATATGCCCCGTGATATTGTTGTTCATCGTTGTACATCTTATCTACAAAATCATTCATCATATCCCCTAAATCCTGTCCACCAAACATCTGTACTATCTGCATTCTCAATCTTTGCTTGATTTCTGCCTCGTCTACCTTAATTTCAAATCGCTTTGCTAACTTACCTCTTATTAAAGTCCAACTTAATCCTTCTACTAAATTCCCAATTTCTTCGTCTGCTGTTTTTCCTTCTGGTAAATTGCCACTAGCCACCATCCAACGCTTTAAAAATGCTTCAGGGAATGTTAGTTTGTTCTCTGCCTCTAAGTGTTCCTTGATGTCTCTGAACAAGAAAGAATCTGCTTGTCGGTCGTAGTACATTTTAGTACGGTCCTTCAACTCTTTCATCAATTCTTCTTTAGAACTCACCTTATCTTTGCCAATATATTTATCAAAAAATTCTTGGTTTAATTCCGCAGGAGTTGCCCGTGTTACATCTGTAATTACTGCTTGGAACATATTTCCAACGGCTGGGCTTTCTTCTGCATCCTCATTGATGTCTAAGAAATATTTTCTAACAAAAGCTTCGTCTTTCCCTTCTTCCAAATTGAAAATATCAAATTGAACTAAATCTCCTTTCTTTTTTCCTTCAAAGATAGCTTTTGCAGCGTCTGTCATATCATCAAAAGAAACAGAAAATTCATTCGCAAATCCTCTTTCTTTAATTCTATCGCCGTCCAATTCATCTGCTTGTACTTTTACAATATCTTCGGCTTGAATAGCATCATCAACAGAATCTTGGGTACTTAATTGCTTTTGGGCATTTTCTAAATCCCCCTCTAGCATAGCATCTGGAATTTGCGCATTATAATAATTAAACGCTGTACCATCTAAGCCATTCACCTCAAATTCTGGAGCAATGCCTACATCAAATTTAAACTCAAAGTCTTCTAAATCTTTGGTTTCAAATTCATATTGCTTCTGGCCTTCTGCTGGGATTGGATGCCCCAATAGGTCTAGTTTTTCTTCTTTGATGTATTTATCCAATTCTTCACCAACTGTCTTATTGATAATATCGACCAATACACTTTTACCATACATTTTACGAATAACAGAAAAAGGTGTCTTTCCTTTTCTGAACCCCTTCATATGAGCCGTATTCTTATATTTATTTAACTGAGCTTTAAATTCTGGTTGGTAATCTGCGACAGGAATGCTCAAAGTAATGGTAGCATTCAAATTGTCATGATTTTCTCTGACAATAGTTGGCATGGTAATATAGTTGAATGATTATTGGAATGACTATCTTATTAAATACAAAACCCGCCCGAAGTATTTAGCTTGCTTTAAAAGTAGTAACCTACTTTAAAAACTTACCGTATACCGCTAATTTGGGAGAAACATTTATCTTTTTAAAAACTAATAGCCTTTTTTTTAGTGTAAATAGAAAAAAAAAATCCGACCCTAGAGTCAGATTCTTTTTTTATGGTGCGGGTGGAGGGACTCGAACCCCCAAGCCGTGAAGCACTAGATCCTAAGTCTAGCGTGTCTACCAATTTCACCACACCCGCTTTTGATAATAGATTTATTTAAAAATAAATCTAAATATTTATGCTTTTTTCAAAGCGAGTGCAAAGATATAACCTTTTTTAAAAACATGTGGGAATTTTTTCACAAAAAAACATCCTTGTCATAAAAAATTAATTTATGGCTATTAGTCAGGTTTTAGGGGCATTTTTTTCATAGTTTTGTATAATCCGAACTATAATCAATAGACCATTAACTGTCAAGAAATTAGTTTCTTGGCTACTCAAAGATTAATCATGAGTGAAACTTTGTTAAACGAGACTAGGGAAGAGGCTGATAAAAGACTGATTACCAGAGCTTATCGTAATTTACTGCGTTCTATTAAGGCTAAAAAAGATAAGACAGATAAAGTTAATATCAGAGCAGCTTATGAATTGGCAGTAGATGCGCATAAGGAACAACGTCGAAAATCTGGAGAGCCTTATGCGATGCATCCGATTGAGGTTGCACGAATTTGTGCCGCAGAAATAGGTTTGGGCCCGACAGCAGTTATTTGTGCTTTATTACATGATGTAGTAGAAGATACCCCTGTTACGCTTCAAGAAATTCGAGAAAAATTCGGAGAAAGGGTCGCCCTTATCGTTGATGGATTGACAAAATTAGACTTTAAAAGTGAAGATAGTACGGATGTAGAAAGTCCACAAGCAGAAAATTTTAAGAAAGTATTGTCTACTTTGGTCGTTGATGTAAGAGTGGTGCTCATAAAAATGGCAGACCGATTGCATAATATGCGAACACTTGGCGCAATGCCTCCACATAAGCAAGTAAAGATTGCAGCTGAAACTAGTTTTATTTATGGTCCCTTGGCACACCGTCTTGGTCTTTATAAATTAAAAACAGAATTTGAAGATCTTTCGATGAAAATTACTAATCGAGAGGTGTATGCAGACATTACAAGAAAGCTACAGGATACAAAGAAAGGGAGAGACCGTTATATTAAGCTATTTACTCATCCGTTAGAAAAGGAATTCAAAGAAAATATGGTTCCTTATCGAACGACCGGTCGCCCTAAGTCGATTTATTCTATTTGGAATAAACTCAAAACTAAGAAAGTTCCTTTTGAAGAAATTTATGATTTGTTTGCCGTCCGAATCATTGTTGATGTTCCGCCTAGCAAAGAAAAATCTATTTGCTGGCAAGTATATTCTATTATCACCGATGTTTATCAACCCATTCCCGAACGCTTAAAAGATTGGGTCACCGTACCTAAAGCCAACGGTTATGAATCCTTGCATACCACCGTTGTTGGACCTAAGGGTAGATTTGTAGAAGTGCAAATCCGTAGCGAACGAATGGATGATATTGCAGAACGTGGTTTTGCGGCTCACTGGAAATACAAAAAAAACTCTAAGTCTCCAAATGTCTATGATACCTGGTTAGATAGTGTCCGAGAAATTTTGGACAATTCTTCTATGGATGCTATTGATTTTTTAAATGATTTTAAAACAAATCTCTTTAGTGAAGAAGTGTATGTTTATACGCCGAATGGCGATATGCGGGTATTGCCTAAAGGAGCTACTGCACTAGATTTTGCTTTTGATATTCATTCTGATATAGGTTATCACGCTACTGCCATTAAAGTGAGCAATCGTTTGGTACCGATGGGTTATGAATTAAAAAACGGAGACCAAGTACATATTACAACCAACAAAAGCCAGAAACCAACAGAAAGCTGGTTGAAAATGGTGGCTACGGGTAAGGCGAAAAATAAAATTCGTTCTGCTATGAAAGAGCAGAAGAAGAAAGAAGGGCTAATTGGTAGAGAAACATTAGAACGAAAATTCAAAAATATAAAAGCAGATTTTGTAGAATCCAACATCGAACTTTTTGCCAAACATCTGAAATATAAATCACATGTTGATTTGTACTACGATATTTCTCTGGAAAAATTGAATCCGACAGAGCTACTGAAAAATTTCACGGTAGAAGGCGGAAAATTAGTGCTTATTCCTATAAAAGTTGAAAAATTACCACAAAAAACAGTTGCCGCCAAACCAGTTGATTTAACGGTTCCTAGGTCTGGTTTACATATTAATGGAGAACCTGCCGACCAAATAGATTATTCATTCGCCACCTGCTGTCATCCTGTGCCAGGAGATGCTGTTTTTGCTTACGTGAGTAATAATGGTTTAAAGATTCATCGGTCTAATTGCCCCAATGCGACCAATTTAGCTGCTAAATATGGTTATCGGATTATGCGGGCTGATTGGTCGAATATAACGACTACTAATTTTGTTGCTAATTTAGTCATTACAGGAGTGGATACGGGTATCGGTGTAATAGAATCCATCACGCATACCATTTCTTCTGACTTAGGCTTAAATATCCGTTCTTTTAATATTGCCAGTAATGAAGGGATTTATGAATGTAAGGTTAGTTTGCAAATAAAAGATACCGCTCAATTGGCTTTGGTTATCAAAACGTTGAAGCAAATTAGTGGTGTGGATATGGTAACTAGATTGGATTAAAATTATTTTTTGCTAGACATTCTAGCAGTTAGCAGCCAGACCGTCAGATTCATTGATGGACAGGAGATATACCGTTCAATTAAAAAATTGAAGTTAGG
>CAYMSC010000101.1:0-15908 GCA_964392805.1 uncultured Saprospiraceae bacterium | reverse complement strand
CCCCTTGTTTTAGCCGCCGAAGGCGGCGTTTTCAAAAAGTGTACGGTAGAGAATAAAATTTATGTAAGCGCCTAGATAAAATGAATTATTAGCAGATTATTATTTTAAAAAATAAACTATTTGTTTATTTAATTCGTTTTAAAAGCAAATAATTTCTATTTTTACAAAAATTGTTTAACAAAATCAATAATATGCAACTTCAACTATTATCCTGTGATGCCAAAAAACCTGACCGACGAGCCATTGCTAAAGCATTAGAAACTTATGCCGTCAATGTGGGCAACTACGAAGCAAGAGAATTAACTGGCTTTTTGTTAGATGGTTCGCCAATCGACATTGAAGTAGAAGGAAAAACAACTAGTTCAGCTTTCCGAGCTTTGCGAAAATTAGATATTGACTATGAAATAATGGATTAGGAAGATAAACAGGAGGGGTCAATGATAAGAATCGAAAAACCTTTGCACCAAATTTAGCACCTTTTTTTTGTTCCCCTATTTTCTTCGTAATATTGCTGTTTTCCTAACCATTTCTAGCAATCATGAAGAAATATAGTTTATTACTAAGTTTTTTAGTAGGTTCGACGGCGCTATTTGCCCAAAACCAATCCAATCTTTCGCTCACCGAAATTATGAAAGGGCATCATTTTGTAGGACATCTTCCTCAAAATATTCACTGGGGTGAAAATAGTCAAGACCTCTATTTTTCTTGGAATCCTAATGATGAATTGAATCGAAGCTTGTACCAGACAGATATTCAAGGAAAAACTCCCCAAAAAGTAAGTGTTGATCAACAAAAAATGCTGCCTAGTTCCAGAGGAGGTAGGTATAATCTCGACCGTACCGCTAAAGTTTACGCTAAAAATGGCGATATATTTTTGATAAATCTTTCCAATAATACCACTACTCAAATCACCAATACCTTGGCTAGAGAAAGTAATCCTACTTTTTCTAAGGATGGGCAAACTATATTTTTTGTCTTGAATAATAATGCTTTTAGTTGGTCTGTGTCCAATGGAACAACTACCCAATTAACCAATTTTAAATCTGGAAAAGAAAAATCAAAAAAGAAAAAATTAAATGACCAAGAACAATGGTTAGAGGATGACCAATTAGCTTATTTCGATATTTTAAAATTGAAAAAAGAACAACGAACGGCTAGAGATGCACAAGATGACTTACTCGCCCCTAAACGTCCAAAAGCCATTTATCTAAAAGGAAAAAATATTAGCCGTATTCAAGTCAGTCCCGACGGAAGATTTATTACTTATTTATTGTCTAAATCTGCTAGTAGTAAACGAACAAAAGTTCCTGACTTTGTGACAGAAGCGGGCTATTTAAAAGACCTAAATTCTCGCTCTAAGGTTGGAAGTGCGCAAACTACTTATGAAAGCAAAATTTTTGACACTCAAAAAGACACTACTTATTTAATTGACCGACAACAAATTGAAGGTATTTTTGACAAACCAAATTTCTTAAAAAATTACGTTGCCAAAGACAGCACCTTTTTTCCAAAATACAAAAAAGCTAGGGCAGTAATTATGCTGGACCCCACCTTTAATCACGCAGGCGACCAAGCAGTTATGGTGGTTCGTTCTATGGATAATAAGGATCGTTGGATTATGTCTTTGGATATGACTACGGGTGCTTTAACAACTTTAGACAGACAAAGAGATGAAGCATGGATTGGAGGTCCGGGAATTGGTGGATGGAATTTTTCTAGTGGTAATATTGGTTGGATGAAAGATGATACTACGATTTGGTTTCAATCCGAAGAAAGTGGTTATTCGCATATCTATTGTTTGAATACCAAAAATGGAAAGAAAAAAGCATTGACAAAAGGGGATTTTGAAATTTTAGATGCTCAACTTTCCAATGATAAAACCCATTTCTATTTTAGCAGTAACGAAGTGAGTCCTGCCGAACATCATTTTTATAAAATGAAGGCGAGTGGAGGAAATAGAGAACAAATCACTTCAATGGAAGGTAATAATGAAGTTACTATTTCTCCTGATGAAAAATATTTAGCCATTCGATATTCTTATTCCAATAAACCTTGGGAATTATTTGTGATGCCCAACCAAACAGGTGCTACCGCTGAAAAAATAACGGACTCTACCACCGACGCTTTTAAAGCTTATAATTGGAGAACACCAGAATTGGTTCAGTTTAAAGCAAGTGACGGCGCGGAAGTACCTGCTAGATTATACCGAGGAAAAGAGGGAACAAATGACAAACCTGCTGTTATATTTGTACATGGAGCAGGATATTTACAGAATGTTCATAAATGGTGGAGCAGTTATTTTCGAGAATATATGTTTCACAATATGTTAGTCGATAATGGCTATACCGTTTTGGATATCGACTATCGAGCGAGTAATGGTTACGGAAGAGACTGGCGCACAGCTATTTATAGGCATATGGGCGGCAAAGATTTAAGTGACCAAGTCGATGGAGCAAAATATTTAGTCGATAAATTAGGGGTCGATAAAAATAATATTGGCATTTATGGTGGTTCTTATGGTGGCTTTATTACTATTTTTGCGTTATTCAACCATAATGACGTATTTAAAGCGGGTGCTGCCTTGCGTTCTGTCACTGATTGGGCGCATTATAATCATGGCTATACTTCCAATATTTTGAATACGCCAGTAACAGACCCAGAAGCATATCGAAAAAGTTCGCCGCTTTATTTTGCCGAAAATTTTGATAAAGGAAAATTAGTCCTATTACATGGGATGGTAGATACGAATGTGCAATTTCAAGACGTGGTAAGACTCTCTCAACGCTTAATTGAACTAGGAAAGAAAAACTGGGATGTCGCTATTTTCCCGATGGAAGGTCACGGTTTTGTTCAATCCACTAGTTGGGCCGATGAATATCGTCGAATATTTGAACTTTTTGAAAATAATTTGAAATAGGTGAGAGGATAGGTATAAGGGTGTAGAGGTATAAGGGTATAGCTTCGTGCTTTAAACCTCTATACCTTTAAACTAGGCTGTTCAGAATTTGGTATAAGGTCTCTTAGTTTTTTGAGGATGCAAAAAATCATACATCTTACATCACAAATCTTACATCATAAATCTATTTAGTTTTACGAGACAGGTTTATGATTTATGAACTATGATTTATGATTTTTCAACTCCAAAAATGTCGAGGAGAAAAAACTACTATATTTCCATAATTCTGAACAGCCTACCTTTCAACCTCTATACCTTTCAACCTCTATACCTTTCAACCTTTAAACCTACTATATATGCCAATTTGGTTAGACGCTATTTTAGAAATTTTAAAATTTACTATTCCTGCTTTGATAATGTTTTGGGCAATTCAAAATCTTTTCAAGCAATTTTTACAAGGGCAACAACAAATGCGTTTGATGGAAATTAAGCAACAACAAGGCAGTACTACTTTGCCTTTACGCTTACAAGCTTATGAACGCTTGTCTTTGTTTTGTGAACGTATTTCTATCCCTAATTTAATCATGCGTCTAAAGACGCAAGGAATGCAAGCGGGCGCATTAAGAGTAGCCTTGATGATGGCAATTCAGCAAGAATTTGAACACAACCTAACCCAACAAGTTTACATTTCTGAACAATTATGGGAAATCATTAAATTATCCAGAACGGACACCATTAATGTAGTTACTTCCGTAGCCGAAGGCGTAGACCCAAAGGCAGATGCAGATGTGTTGGTCAAAGCTTTATTTAGCACAATAGAATCAAGAGAGGGTTCTCCCTTATTAACTGCACAAGCGGCAATTAAAAAGGAAGCAGGGCTACTATTTGGGTAAAAAAACGACCATTTTATCGAAGTAATTTTGATAAATATGCTGAAAATCCTATAATTCATCTACTTGTATTTCTACAGTATAAGCATCTTCTGGCAAGGGTAGGTTATCCGTCATATCTGGATATGGGCTAACGTCGAGTAGGGTATATATATAATTGTCTAGGGTATCTTTTGCTAAATCCTCATGCCCTGCTCGCATAATTAAATCAAGGGTAGTCGTCTCATTAACCAAAAATTGGACCGTAGCTTGTCCTTCCCAAAAACATTCTACACCAGTGGGACATCTAGAATCTTCTACTAATTTATCAAAGGTAATGGTTAATAAGTCCGCTTGAATGTCAGAGGATTTGCCTATTTCTAATGTTATTGATTCACCAAACAGATTATCAATAGGCAATGATTCTTCCCTACTTTCCTCACAAGCAATTAAGGTTACAAATACGCTTAAAGCAAAAATAAATAATTGCATAGTTTTCATATTAAATGTTTTTTCTATTTCAAGAATTAATAGCTTATTGCAGCGTCCCGATGAGACTTGGAAACAAATTCCGATTACGCCCATCTCATTATCTAAAAAGTCATAATATAAATAATAAAAATTGTAATAACCAGCGACTAATTGTCGCCAAACATCAATTTTTGATTTAATGATTTAAAATCTTATTAATTTCTTAAAATAGCTAAAAAGTTCTCATGCTGGTCAATAAATTGGGAAAGGGCAACAACATATTTGTTGCTACCCTACCAACGCGCTCTCAAACGAGATTTTTTTTTTGAAACTCTATTTCGTTTCTTATAATATTTAGCAAATGTAATTAAAAGTTGCAACATTAATGTATATACATTAAAATTTATGTAGCTAAAATAGTTTAATTTTTTCTATTTATACTCCAAACGGAATAAAAAAGTGATTTTGAAAAGAAATCAGACCATGAGATGAAGGAATGATAATTCCTGAATCGCTTGCATGAAGGAGTGAAAGCTCCTGAACCGTGAAACGGGTGGGGTGGCTAAGAGGGCATAATTCCGAACCCGAAGGGATGGGTGGCTCAGATGCCGAAGCCGTCCTAGATGTTCAAGTTATCGTTGTGCCGTTACTTAATTAAATTTTAGATCTATACAGAGCGGGTTTTATCCAATAACTCATTCAAATGAGTAACTTCTGATAAGGAAAGGTTACCTAATTGAAAATTGGTAATTTCTTCTAATGCACTGGCTGACTTTGAAAAGATATGCACGCCTTCTTTTGTAATCGAAATTTCGACTTGCCTTCTGTCTTTTTCTGAATTCCTTCGACTTATTAAATCTTTTTTCCTTAGTTTTTCAACAAGCCTAGAAACGTTCGAGGTTTCATCTAACATTTGTTCTGCTAATAGCTTAATGGTAGAGGGTGTAGGATGTTGATTATTTAAGATGTTTAGAACATTGAATTGTTGTAAAGATAGATTAAAAGGGCGGAGTACCTTTGTTTTCATCTTTAACATAAACGAAGAGGTATATAAAATATTGATACATGCTTTTATATACTCATTTTTAAATTCTCTTTGAATCAAATTAGTTCTCTCTTGCATTCTAGATTTATTCTAACGACAATAAAGTAATTATTAGATTTCACACTTATAGTACCAAATTTTAAGGGTAGGTGATTTGGGTTAAGTAACAATAAAATACATTTTCTGATATTCAGAAACTTTGAAAAAATACTTAGTACATTGTAAATTAAATAAGTTAATTCTTCGCTCGGCGGCTTCGCCGCCTCGCAAAATGTAAACAAATTTAATTTACAGAGTACTTAGGGCTTCAAGGTTAAAAAAAAACATACTAAAAACAAATTTCCAACCATATAATTACATTGAGGCATCCAACTACTATACAAAAGATATCTGAAGTCAGATTTTATTACAGCAAATATAGATTATCAATTATGAGGTAATCGGAAATAATCTACTAGAAATAGTGCCTTACGCTGATACTACGCAAAATTAAAATGGGAAGAACAAACAAGTCTAATGTGCCGACATATCGTCAGGTCGTAGGTATCTAATATTCTTTTCCAACTATCAATTGATAGTCTGAATTTGTCATTTACAAACTACTCTTTTGCGCCAATGGGGGCATGTTCTAACAAATAATTGGTCATCAAATTATATAAATGTTGGGTCGTATTTTTCCCCTCCCGAATGCCATGTGACCTATTTGGATAAGCCATCATTTGAAAAGGTCTATTATGTTTTATTAGTTCATTGATTACTACCTCTGCATTTTGATAATGCACATTATCGTCTCCTGTCCCGTGAATTAATAATAAATTACCTTGTAGATTTTTAGCATAGGTAACAGGTGAACCTTCTATGAAATCTGCTTTATTTTCCCAAGGCACCCCCATATATCGTTCTTGATAAACATTATCATATAATAATTGATTTCCTACTGGAGCAATCGAAACACCTGTTTTATAAATTTCAGGATACCGAAATAATAAATTCAAAGTCATAGAACCTCCACCACTCCATCCCCAAACAGCGACTCTTTCTCTATCTATAAAAGCATGTTTTTGAAGCAATGCTTTTGCGCCCATTGCTTGGTCTCTTGAATTGATTACTCCTATTTTCCGATAAATACTTTTCCGCCAATCTCTACCTTTTAATGCGGGCGTACCTCTGTTGTCCATTGAAATGATAATATATCCTTGTTGTACCATCATTCGATGCCACAAAGAGGTCCAAGAATCGGTAGCAGTTTGCCCCCAAGGTTCTCCATAAACATGAAAAAGCACTGGGTATTTTTTGTTGCTATCAAAGTTTTTTGGTTTTATCATCAAACCATCCATCGTTACATTATCTTCCGTTGTCACCTGAAAAAATTCTACTGGCGTAAAATCTAATTGCTCAATTTTTTCTTTATAGCTTTCATTGGCGACTAATGTTCTTAATGTCTTATGACTCGGTAAAGCGACTAATTCTTTAGTAGGTGGCGTATTCGTATTAGACCAACTATTAATTGCATATTTTCCATTGGGAGAAATATTATATCGATGTACACCAGGTTGATTGGAAGGTGTCAATTTCTTGGCTGATTCTCTTCCATTCAACGACATCTGATACAAATATCGTTGAGTAGGATTATTGGGAGAAGCATTCACATAAATACTATTTTCACTTTCGTCCACTTGATGAAAACGGGCAATATCAAAAGATTCCTTAGACAATAAATTTTCTGATGCCCCATTCATAGTAACCCGATATAGTTGTCTCCAACCGTCTTTCTCGCTTATATTTAAAAATGCTTTTCCCTGTTCGATAATGGGCAAATCCGTCATATCCCATGCTAAAGTTGGGTCTGGATGCGTAATATCTAACCAGGTATCTTCTCGTTCTGTGAAAATATTTTTTGCCTGCCCTGTAACTGCGTCACAAAGCCAGATTTTCTTTTCGTTTTGCTTCCTATTCAATTGTTGAACTTGTAATAGATTGGTATTCCCAACCCATTGCGCTCTAGGCAGATAATGTTGTTTAGCATTGCCTGGAATATCCATCCATGCAATTGCTCCTGTTGCTAGGTGAACCGTTCCAATTCTAACAGCAGAAGGGTCTTCTCCTACTTTTGGATATTGCAGCGGAATGGTTTTAGCATAAACATCATCCGTGTTATTTATCATCAAAAAATCTTTAATCTCACTAGCATCGACTTGCCAAAATGCCAAATATGCACCATCTGCGCTCCAGCGAAAACCATCTCTACAGGCAAATTCTTCTTCGTAGACCCAATCAAAATTGCCATTAATTATAGCTGCCGTTCCATCAAAAGTTAATTGTTTTACGGCTTCCGTTTGTAGGTCCTGTACAAATAAATTGTTTTCACTAACAAAGGCTATTTGCTGATTATTTGGAGAGAATTTAGCAAACATCAAGGAAGAAGAAAGTAAGTCTTTTCCTATTTGCTTCAAATGCTTGGTTGACAAATCATATATCCAATAATCGCCTTTGGTATTGGTCCGCCAAACTCTTTTGGTATTGGTAAATATCAATAATTTTTGCTCATCTTTTGACCAAGAATAATTAGCGATATCTAATGCCTCCTCCGCTCCGCTAGGTATCAAGGCGGTGGCATTAATTAAAATCGTTCGTTTGCCAGTGTCTGAATCATACTGAACAATATCCTTCCCTTTTCCACTGGTTGATGCTTCTAAAGTAGTGTAAGCGTCTCCTCCTTTCAGCCATTTGGACGGCCCGAATCGCTCTTGAGCAAATTCTCCAGAATAGATTCTTTCTACGGTAAGTTGGTTAACCGCAGCATTCGTTTGTGCATAATTTATAGTAGGAAAGAAAAGAAAAATTAATAAGTACAAGCAATTTCGATGTATCATCTTTTAATGTTCAATTTTTTTCCCCACAAATTGTGTATTCAACTTGTCGGAAAACGATTAATTTTTGCTAAAAATACCAAAAAAGGTCGAATTTCTTTGTAACCTTTTATCCTTTTATGGAACTTCCAATATAGACCATTCAAAATATTATTATGAAAATTACAACACACCAAGATTTTTTAGACTGGTATCAACCTATCCACGAACCATTTGTCCGATTTTGCAGCAGCAAAGCTATTGGGTGGATGGAAACGGAAGATTTAGTTCAAGAAGCTATACTTGCTACCCTGCAAGGTTTTTATAGAATTGAAGACAAAAACAAATTATTAGGCTATATGATAAGTATTGTCAATAATACTGTAAATAAACATCATCGACGTGCTAAATTTAGAGGTTCTTGGGATGAAAGAGTCTTAGAAAAAATAGAAAACAGAATCAATGACCCAGTCGTCGCACTAGATTTACAATACCTACTCAAAACCATTAAACAATTGCCAAAAGAACAAGCAGAAGCGATTGAATTATTTGAGCTAAGCGGATTTTCCATAAAGGAAATTGCAGAGATTCAAGCGGTTAGTACGGGGGCAGTAAAAACTAGAATTAGCAGAGGACGAAAACAATTAAGAACTTTATTGCAAGATGAAAATAGTTCGATGTCCATAGCTCAACGCTTGGCTATTTATGCTTCTATCTTATTTTAAAGTTTCCGCAAATCTAATAGACTTAATGCTAAAATCGAAGATTCATAAGCGTAGCACACTAATGCTGAATTTTGAATCTCGCTAACTCTTTGATTTTCAGTGTTCAAATTTCGCCGTACGATTTTATTTAGAATAAACACTAATGCTCTATGAAAAAGAAAATAAAAATTAGAAAAACGATAAAGGTTTGGAAAAATTTAAATCTGGAGGTTTCTTTTGCCCAAGTAGTAGAATGGGTCAAACAAGACCTTCAGCCAAGGCATTCTTAGTGTTTTAAAATAACTAATAACCAGATGAATATACATTAAAATTAATTCACTTGACGCTAATCCGTATTTTTAATCGGGACAAGTTACGGTGTTATTCATGTTCAATCACTTCATGATTTTTTAAATTGGGAGCTACTGACAATTTACGCCAACAACACTTAATAGACTAACAATCAGTCAATTACAACATTTCATTCATTTAAACAACCTTGTTTAGACTTACTATTTCTATGCTAAAAATAAAAAATATGATTACTAAAAACGAGTTTCAAAAATTTGCTACTAAACATTTGGGCATGAACAGTGCCCATTTAGCACATTACTTACAGGCCTCAACTCCATCTATTAGTTCTTTAAATTTAGGTATCACACCGACCGTTATTGAAGAAAGACGGCTCAATGTTTCTCAAATGGATGTGTTCTCTAGATTAATGATGGATAGGATTATTTTTCTCGGTGTTGGTATTGACGATTATGTGTCTAATGTAATTCAAGCCCAGCTATTATTTTTAGAATCCGTTGATGCTAAAAGAGATGTAACCATCTTTATCAATAGCCCGGGCGGCTCTGTGACCGCTGGTTTAGGTATCTATGACACGATGAATTATATTCGTCCTGATGTGGCGACAATCTGTACGGGAATTGCAGCTTCCTTTGGAGCAGTTATACTTACTTCTGGAAAAAAAGGAAAACGGTCTTGCTTACCTCACAGTAGAATTATGATTCATCAACCGTCTGGCGGAACGAGTGGGCAATTATCCGATATGGAGATTACCTATAATCTATATAAGGAATTACAAAAAGATATTTATGAAATCCTAAGTGCAACCACTGGTCAAACGTATGAACAAATTACTAAAGATAGTGATAGAGACAACTGGATGCGAGCAGAAGCGGCCAAAGATTATGGATTAATTGATGAAGTTTTGGTGAAGCCTTATACCTGATTTTATGGTTTTAATATAAAAAGAGGTAGTAGCAAAAACTGCTACTACCTAAATGCTATTCCTGGAGAAAGTTATTCTCGTATTCTCTCTATTTTGAAATATATATTTTTTATCCGCTTTGGCAGTTGTTTCTATTGCTGCCACAAATTGCCGAATATTTAACAGGAGTAGGTTGCCTTTCCTCCTTCGCTTAAAAATCTAATTTAAGCGTCACTTTATATAAACTATCGACTTCCTTAATCGTTAATTGATGTTTATTTGGGTATAATAAAGCTAGTCGACGTTTAACATTTACTAAACCAATTCCACCGTCTTTTGAAGTGCTTGGATTATTTGCAACAGGATTGACTATCTCAAAGTGTAATTGTTCATCAGAAATGTCAAACGCTATCTTCATAAAAGATTCTTTATGCGTCTCTAAACCGTGTTTGACGGCATTTTCTATAAAAGGAATAAAAAGGAAGGGGGCAATCATTTTACCATTCGCACTGCCATTAATGCTCATTTCTATTTTTGAATCTCCTCGACGCATTCGCTCTAAAGCTAAATAGTTTTCTATATATTCTAATTCATTTCGTAAATACACTTTTTCCTTACTACAATCATAGAGTTGATACCGTAATAATTCCGATAACAACATCACCGACTCGGGTGCTTCCTTCGGTCGTTTTCGTGTTTGTACGTATATATTATTTAAAGCGTTAAAGAGGAAGTGCGGATTGATTTGATTTTTTAGAAAAGTAAGCTCTGTTTTCAAATTAGCGGTCTCTAAATTAGTGATGAGTAGTTGATTTCGGGCAAAAATCTTTAACAATTTTATCGTCATCGCCAAAATGACCATATTTAAAGTGACCTCAAAAGAGCCAAAGATAAAAGAAAGATAGGGTTGCTCTAAATCAGTATCGACACCAACTTCTTCCCAAGGAAAGGATATATAAAAGGAAATATAGCTATTGAGCAAAATAGAACCTATTGTCAATACCAAGTAAGCTATATATTTTCTTTTAAGTAAAAATTGTGGAATTAAGACGTATAAATTAAGATAAACCGTTGCAATATCCATGATTAATATCGTGTAAAATATCCAATCGTAGATATCAGGTTCTAATAATCCAAATAAGGCTAGAAAATCCGATAGGTAAATAAATATCCAAAAAAGGATATGAAATCCAATCCGATACTTATCGTCAAAAATCCATCTGATTGATGATTGGCGGTCTTGCATTTAGGCGTCGTAAGCTAGACTGGTTGCCCAAGTCTAATGAAGTGTTAATTAATTGCAAGCACAAAAATAGGAGAGAATTTGAATTTATTCTGGTAAAAAGTATAATTAATCTGGAGTTTCGTATAAAAAGAAGTAGGCAGTTGACAATTTATCATGTCCTCTGCCTACTCAGGCTGACCGAAAATGCCTATTTCGTAATCGCCAAATTTATTTTGCAGGTTCAAGTCACTGATTATCAAATCACTATATAGAGACAGCGTAAGTACGCAATAAAGGCAACTGGTAGCACAAACTTTAGTTTGTTCGGGACGCTGACCTTTAGGTTAACGATTATCGAAACAGGTCTAAAGACCTGTATCCAGAACAAACTAAAGTTTGTGCTACCAGTTAAAAACACTTATTGAATACTTACGAGCCAGCCAAATAAATTTGGCGGCTACATTGAATTTACGGTCAGCCTGTACTGCATTCTGCAATCTACTGTATAATTAATTTCTTATTTAAAATACCTTCTTCATTATCTAAAGTAATAAAGTAAACGCCTTTTGTTAATTCTTCAATAGGCATTTGAATAGTAGAGGTACCCAATGCAAAACTTAAAGCGGATTGCTGTTTGATTATTTGTCCTGTCATCGTGTATATTTTTATATCCGCAGTAAAAGCTTTCTTTGAATTTACTTTAATCGTAATTGCTTCCGTTTCTCTAATCGGATTTGGTTGGATGCTCCAATCATCCACTGTTTCTATTGATGCAACGCTGGTAGAAATTCCTGTTCTAAATCTTCCTGTTTCAGAGGACGCTGCACAGGTATAGGAAGCATTCAAGGGGGTAACCCTCCATCTATAATTTCTATCTGCATCTAAAATGTCTTCCAACAAAAACGTATTGCTTGTGGCAAGAAAATTCAATTGGTCAATATTAAAAGAAGCGGAACGGTCTAATTCTACTAAATAACTATCTGCGCCTGCTACTGCATTCCATCTTAACTCTACTCTATTAAAAGAATTTGTAACAATACTTTCGACTGGAGACAATAATACTGGTGTATCTGTAATTTCTGCTGCCAAAGGGGTAAAAGGATTGATTCGTAAAAAATTCCTAGATGGGCTGGCTACATCTGCTTGCATCACCAAGCCCTGCATCTCTGAGAATCTACTAACACACCTATCCTGATATTGGCTCATAATTAAGCTTTCATCTGGATCCACTAAGTCTCCATTAGGGTCCATCGTCTCTCTTGTATATACACAGCTACCATTAGAAGTAAAAGAAAAATTATAATCTGGAGGAGTATCACATATCATATCCCCTGCTGTTTCACAATTACTGCCATCTACTAATTCTGTCGCTACAGTTCCTCCTCCTGCTTGTCCCTGCACTGCCCCTGGAGAATTCTCTTGTACTGGATTCCCATGTTCCGCTTCATCATAAGGAGCATTACACCAACCAAAATGCGTATGCCGTAAACTTAAAAAATGCCCTACTTCATGAGCAAGTGTTTTGCCGGCTTCTGTTATTTGGTCGCTCCGAATAACTACCCAGTCTTGTAAAGGCGTATAGAATCCAAGTGTTTGTCCAAGGGCTCCACTGCCCGCACTATTTACAATCCAAATATTGATGGCTTCTCTGTTTCTAAGATTCCGCATCATACTTTCAGTGCCCGAGGAACCTGGGTTATTAAAAATTGCGTTATTAGCAATAACCGTAGGGGCTTCATCTAAATAAAATTGCAACTCTAAATCAACAAAATCTTCGTTCAACTGACAGTGTTGTGCCAATACATCTTTTAAAAGTACGCCGTCCGTCCCATTATCTCTAGTAATAATATGGTATTGAATGGGTAAATACGTAGTTGCATTCCTACTTGCTGCACGCATTTCTTTTGCTGCCTTGAGGTTTGTTATATATTGTTCGGTATTATAAGTTTGAAACTCATGTGTTGTTCCACACACTCCTTTATTTGCTTGCGCATTGATAAAGACCATTCCTGACAAAAAACAACTTATTAATAGGACAAATCTTTGCATAATTATTTATATATTTTTAGAAAAATAAAAACGAGTTTTGGTGGTGAAAGTTTTGTAAAGGTAAGAAAATCAAATTTTATACGATATTCTTTTTATGGCTTTGTCAAGACAATAACTCATAGTGTCAGACATCGTTCAATGAAACTAGAATGGGCGGCTCAATTTTAGGAATGGTTTGGGCGCACTAAAGTTTTAGAGCTTGTTTAAATTTTCATGATTGAGCAAAAGTGAGCAAATTTTGTTTTGTAGTAGGCAAAAATCATCCTTTTGACTGGTCAAAATTTTTAACAACCTACAAGATAAAATTTGCCGCTTGTAGCCAATTGATGGAATTTTAAACATGCGCTTAACACACGTTCCTCTACCTAATAAAACGCTACGATATTTACTTGAGCCTCTTATTTTCTCTTAAGTTGTCTTTGAAAAATAGTATAACTAAGATTAAGACTATAATAGAAATTTCGCAAAGATTGCACCTCTTCTAAGCGAGGTAATTCTGGACTTTCTGCATCTGCTCTATAAAATTTCTTAATACTATAACTATATCTTGCATTGATAGCAAAACCATTCTTCCACGTATGACCAAAACCAAGCAAAACAGAAATATCATCTTTATCAAAATCCGTTGCTATATTTTCATAAGAAAAACTTTCATTTGGGTCTACCAACATTTCTGTAATTTTAGTATTCGTCAATCTTGAATAAACACCTCCTAATTCTACATGCCAAGTAGTCGCTAAATCTCTTAGTAAATATTTAAAATAAATGGGTGCATCGACATAGGTCAAATCAATGATACGGTCTTTTTCGGGGTTTGGGGAAAACAGAAATCCCTCTGAAAATATTTTGCTACCTTTTTTACTATAAAGCATTTCGATATTTAACTCTAACCTAGAATTAATTCTTGCAATTCCTCTTATTCCTCCTGTCAGTCCAAATTTATCAAAGCCTGTTTGAGCATCTCCATCAATTTGCGTATTATTAACTCCTATCAATATACCCGCACTAAACCGTTCCGTATCTGCTACATTTTTATTGTATTTGTCTTGGGCAAATACCGATTGATTAACAAAAAGACCAATCAGCACGAAGCAAAATAATGTAAAGGTTTTTTTCATGATATTGTTTATTAAACACCAACTAAAAATTAGTTGCTTTCTCACTTTGAAAAGGTAGGAAAATTCTCCATACTACAATAAAAAAGAGCCTCATTTAACACAATGAAGCTCTTTTTTATTATTTATTTGTCGGAAAAAATTATTTTCCTCCGTCTAATTCATCTTGTAAAGCGTTCAGCTCATCGAATTTTCCTGCTGCTGCTAAACCTGCTTGCTTAGGCCATGAACCAGGATTATGCATTTGGTAACGTGGTCCTGCTGCTACTAAGATTTCTTTGATAGCTTCTGGGGTAGATGCGGCAACTTTTGCCCATGTATCTAAACCACCTTCTGCTAATAAACCAGCAATCTTTGGTCCTACTCCTTCGATAATTTTTAAATCATCTTGCTTCACACCTTTTGGTAAAGCTACGGATTCCGCCGCTGGAGCTGCTGCGTCTGCCGCTTCTTTTGCTGCTGCTGCGTCTGCCGCTTCTTTTGCTGCTGCTGCATCTGCCGCTTCTTTTGCTGCTGCTGCATCTGCCGCTTCTTTTGCTGCTGCTGCATCTGCCGCTTCTTTTGCTGCTGCTGCGTCTGCCGCCGACGTATCAGCTAAAGCTGCAGGCGCTTCAACTTTTGCTTTTGGCGCTGCTTTTTTCTTCTTAGGTGCAACTTTTGCAACTGTCTCTTGTACTTCATCAAATGGAGTAATGTCTACAAAAGTTCTATTATATTTTCTCTTTCGGAAAGAAACGATACCATCCACTTTGGCATGTACCGTAAAATCCTTTCCTAAATAAGTGTTTAATCCAGCGTGGAATCTAGTTCCTCTTTGGCGGATAATAATATTTCCTGCCTTTGCTGTTTGCCCACCGAATAACTTGACTCCTAATCTTTTACTAATACTATCACGTCCGTTATCCGTACTACTGGCGGCTTTTTTATGTGCCATGATTTTTATTTTTAGCAATCTTGATTCAAAAAAATCAAAATTGGAAGTTTTTAAGAAACGATAAAAAATAAACCAATGATTAAGTTATTTTTCATCCATACTAAATGGAGTTGATTGATATTCAAAAATTATCCGATTGAATCAATCTTTATCTTAGTAAAGCTTTGGCGATGACCGTTCTTCTTTCGGTATCCTTTTCTTCTTTTCTTCTTGAAGATAATTACTTTATCTCCTTTCTGATGGCCTAAAACCGTAGCTTTTACACTAGCTCCAGACACTGTTGGTGCGCCAACGGTTATTGCACCGTCGTTATTGAGAAGTAAGACATCTGAGAAACTCACATTATCTCCTTCGTTGGCGGCTAACTGGTGGACAAAGATTTCTTGATCTTTCTCAACTTTGAACTGCTGACCAGCTATCGTCACAATTGCAAACATGTCAATGTATTTTAAATTAAAAAAAACTGCTTTTTTCTAAGCGGCTGCAAAGATAGGTATTTATGGTAAAGTTTGCAAGGATTCAAAGGTCTAAAGGT
>CAYMSC010000100.1:0-16224 GCA_964392805.1 uncultured Saprospiraceae bacterium | reverse complement strand
TGCGGTGAAAAGTATGGGGGCATGTAAAACTATGGTTGATGAATAACTACAAGTGTCCGACACGTTAATACGCCAACTATATTTTGACGCACACTTTTACCGTAGTACCCCTACAAAAAATGTTCACCCCAAAAGCCTCTTCCCTCGCACGAAGCATGAAGAAGTGTAAGCTTCTGAACCGAAGGATGGAATGCCAAGTGCGTGATTTAGTAAAAAGTGTACGGTAATGAACAAATAAGAAGTATTTAATAATCCAAACGTAACTGTTCAGCAGAGTAGAGAATAGAGACCGTTTCACTGTGAGAATAGAGACAAAAGCACAAAATATACATTGTTTGCAGTCTCTATTCTCTCAACGAAGTGGTCTCTACTCCCTGTTCTGAATAGTTACATCCAAACAAATAAATCCGTTGGGAAATAAAAAATCCGTTGGGAATTATATTTCCCAACGGATAATTTTTTAGCTGACCACCTAAAAGGTTATCATTATAGTCATTCATTGTTCTCTACAACCTAACCACTCTCATCGTTTTAGTAATATTATCACTGATAAATCGAATTGTATACGCACCTGATGGATAGTGATAGAGAGATACTTGACCTTTATAAACTTCTCCAAACTTTCCTATCTTACTCGTTTGGACACGTTGGCCAGAGGTATTAAATATTTCTATATCTAAAAAGACACTAGGGTGTTCAATTCCAGAAACTTCTATGTTGAAAATACCATCCGTAGGATTTGGATAAGCCTTGAAAAATTGAGCGGATTCAATTTCGGTGGTAGAAGTTACCTGGTCTCCACAAAAATCGAAAGTTTCACTGGCTCCAAACGCTCCGTCACTACTAAATATAGGGAACCCAAACTCATTTGTAATCGTATAATTCCCTTCTCCAAATCCACAACAAATGCCATCCGAAGCGGAATCAAAAATAGTAAAATTATAACAAGTATTAGGATCTAAACAAAATTCTTCTTGGATCGTTGCTGCTGCTGGAAGCTCGGGATAAGGCCCACCTGCACCAAGTGTATTTCCTGCATCATCGGCTAAAATCCAATTCACTTCTTCTGGAAAATCATCAAGATTTAACGTTATTAATACTGGACTGCCATTCAGCAAGTTCGTAAACTCCATAGAGAATGTATTATTAGACAGGTTTTCATCCATCCCCCCATTAGGCGATGAAACAGTTACGGTAATTTGATTAGTGCCATTAACAAAACCAGTTAAGTCAAAAGGGATTACTTCACTTTCTCCCATTGCTAAGCTACCTGTCCACTCAATGGATTGTACGGGATTGTCATTTAACATTATTTCTATGACGGCACTATTCAGTATATCGCTGCCCTTACTAGAAAGCATAATATTAATAGGTAAGGAGTTAGCACAGTTTGCTCCACCAAGACCTTCTACTCCATCAATACTAATATCATTATCAACTAAAGTAGCACAAAAACCAATAGATTCACTAAAATCAAATATTCCATCGCTGGCAAGTAGAACGTTTCCTTGATCATCCGTGATATCATAATCCCCAATTCCAAAATCACAACATAACCCATCACCAACAGAATCAAAAATAGTAAAATTATAACAAGTATTAGGATCTAAACAAAATTCTTCTTGAATCGTTGCTGCTGCTGGAAGCTCGGGATAAGGACCACCTGCACCAAGTGTATTTCCTGCATCATCGGCTAAAATCCAGCTCGTTTCTTCTGGAAAGTTATCAAGGTTTAGCGTTAATGTTACAGGAATACCATTCAACATGTTCATAAATTCCCTAGATAAGGTATTATCAGACGGCTTTTCGTCCGTCTCTCCATTAGGCGATGAAGCAGTTACGGTAATTTGATTGGCACCATCAGCAAAACCAGTTAAGTCAAATGATATGGTATCACTTTCTCCCATTGCTAAGCTACCCGTCCAATCAATGGTTTGTACGTTATCATTTAACATTATTTCTACAGCGGCACTAGTCACTACATCACCACCGTTATTGGAAATCGTGATATTAATAGGTAAGGAACTTGCACAGTTTGGCCCATCAAGACCTTCTATCGCATCAACACTAATATCGTTATCAAATACTTCAAAAGTAGCACAAAAATCATTAGATTCACTATCCTCAAATAATCCTTCGCTGGAAAATAGAACATTTCCTTGACCATCAGTGATGTTATAATCTCCTTCTCCAAAACCACAGCATATCCCATCACCAGCGGAATCAAAAATGGTAAAGGTAAAACAAGCATCTGGATCTACACAAAATTCTTCTATAATGGTTGGTGATGTTGGGAAGGCAGGATAAGGACCATCTTGACCAATTATATTTCCCGCCTCATCAGCTAAAGTCCAACTTGTTTCTTCTGGAAAATTATCAAGATTTAAGGTAATGATAATCGGAACAGCATCCATCATAACTGTAAACTCTGTAGAAAATGTATTATTAGACAAATCTTCATCCGTATTTCCATTAGGCGATGAAGCAGTTACGCTAACTTGATTGGTTCCATCATTAATGTTTGTTAATTCAAATGAGATGCTTTCACTTGATCCTGTTGTTAAGCTACCAGTCCATTCAATAGATTCTAGAGGGGTATCATTGAGCACTACTTCTATGATGGCACTATTTAGTAGGTCGATACCATTATTGGAAAGTAGGATATTAATAGGTATAGAGGATCCACAGTTTTGCCTATCTAGACCTTCTACTGCAGTAATACTAACATCTCGACTAGACAATCTGGTATCTGTATTAAATCCAGTGGTTTCACTACCTCCAAATTCTCCACCGCTAAAAACAAGAAGCTCTCCTGCTGCATTACTGATATTATAATTTCCTTCTCCAAAACCACAACAGATTCCATCACCTGCTGAATCAAAAATTGTAAAAGTATAATTAAGACTCGGGTCTAAACAAAATTCTTCTACAATAACGGGTGCTACGGGGAATGATGGATAAGGGCCATCAGCGCCAATGACATTCCCTGCTTCATCTGCTAAAACCCAATTTGTTTCTTCTGGAAAGTTATCAAGATTTAAGGTAATTATAGTCTCAACGCCGTCTAGAATGGCAGTAAATTCTGTTGAGAATGAATCATTAGATGGTATTTCATCTATGGCTCCATTCGGAGAAGAGGCCGTTACTCTAATTTCGTTAATTCCACCAGGAAAACCAGTTAATTCAAATGGGACGCTTTCACTTTCTCCCATTGCTAAACTACCTGTCCACTCAATAGATGTTACGAACGTATTATTTAGCACTACTTCTAGTGAAGCACTGTTTAGTATATCAGTTCCTTTATTAGAAACGACTATACCAATAGGAAGAACGGTACCACAATTTTGCCCCTCAAGCCCTTCTATTGCAGTAACACTAACATCTCTATTCGGCAAATTGGTGACGACTCTATCTAAAGTGTCATTAGAAATGCTTTCATCACCTGTTAAATTAGTAAACAATCTGAAGTCATAGTCTCCTAATGCACTCATATCAACCGTAGAAGAAAAAGTATGTTGAAACGAAGTTTCAGGCAAAAGAGCCATATTTATAGGTTCAATAACAGGGGCTTGGCCTTCAAATATATAACCTACTTCAAAAACTGTTTGTGTTTCTAAACCAAAATTAGTTACTTCTATAGTAACCGTTTCATTATTCGTTAAACCACTGGCATTTTGTGGAGCGATAAGCGCAGTTGGACCAATATCCGTGGTATCAATTTCGATACTAAAAGCAATGATTCGAGTATTAACTTCTCCTCCTCCATCAGAATTAGCATACTCCGTAGTAAACCAAAAAGTTTTGTCATCTACGGGGTCTATCGACATGTGAGAATAGTCTCCGAATCTACCATTAGAATTTATAGTATTACTCCCGTCCACTACATTAAATTCTTCAATAGTCATTTCGCCTAAAGGGTCAGTCGCACGACGGCCTGTGTATCGAACACCAACAAAAGAATTTTCACTCGTTACATTATAAGCTAAAGCGATATTCCCAGAACCATCCATACATATACTGCCCATAAATCTATCTAAGCCATCATCGGGGGCAAAAGTTCCTTCTTGATGAAGCGACCATTCGCCTCCTGGAACTCTTCGAAGTTCTACCCAGCGGATTCCTGATAGATTCTCTCCATCTGTTACATCGGTAATAAAATTAAAAACCATTGATTCATGGCTAATAAAATTTCTATAATGGGCTTGATAGGTGATTAATTCTGGAAGGGCATCTAATCCTTCTCCTCCTGATTGTGGAACACATTGGAACCCCAAACCAGTAGACGAACAGGGAAATCCATCAAATGGAGCGGTCACGATGCTTGTATTGTCAAAAGTCGTATTATTGGAATTGTCAAAATCTACATTGATGGTATATACTTCTATTTGGTCTTCCTCGGAATCTCCCCAAGAGGAATCATTTAGCGTAACAAATACTGGGCCTCCTATAGGCTCATTACTTCCCGTCCAATCTAAAGGAGTTGTTACGAAAAAACCTGCCTCTGTATTGGTGTTCCCTGGTAATTCGATTCTTTGTATTGATGGATTGTCATCACCAGCCATTAATGCTACTTTATCAATAAGATAAATATGAAGTGAGCCTGGTCCATCTTCATTTGTACTTAAAGTAAGTATATCGTCCCAAATACCATACTTTGGGTAATCAGGAAAAGATGGAGTAGGAAAGTTATAAACTGTATAACTACTCATTGGGTCAGAATTAGCAGACACGGCTATTAATAATTGGTTTTCATTAGGAAATTCTGTTATAATCCATCGATTGTTTTGTTGGTCGTATAAAACAATGGGATCTCCTGCCGAGAAAAATCCAAGCTGATCCCATAAAGTATTGGCAGAAAAAGTATTTAACAATTCACCGCTCTTATCGAATACAGCTAATGTTGTCGCATTAACTGCCTGTAAATAATGATTTTCGCCAATATCGCCAGTAGGATCATTTGGGGAAAAACCAGAAGTTATTCCGTTAATGTTCAAGTCTGGTTCAGACATTCTATGGGCGCTAGTACTAAATGATGTTTGTCGAATAGCATCTACTCCTTGATGCTCTAATTCTGGTCTGACAATTTTATTTCGACCTCTACCCGGAAAATCCTTTGGTCCTTTTCTATTCTTTTTAGCAAGATTTCTATCAACGGAGTTGGTTGGCCCAACAGGGATTAATTCACGCAGCGGAGGAACCGTACCTAGTTTCTCTGCATAGGTAACTTCAACCTTGGGTTTTAGTTTTTTCTTAGCATAGACAGTACCTGGACCCTGTCCTAATAATTGGATAGAAATAAGACAAATAAAAGTAAGCGACAATGAGAGGTATCTGCTCATTTGATTAAGTTTTTTAGTTAAAAAATAAATATAGGGGGTTATTTTTATGATAAGCGTGAAAAGAAAAAGGGATGGATTTTTTTTTAAAAGCCAATAATTTAAAACAAATATTATTTCTATTCTAGATATCTAAATTTAATTTTATCTTAGTATGATTTGAAAAATTATAGAAAAAATCGTCCATTTAAAACTTTGTATTACTGAAAAAATAAATTTACTAAAAGAATTTTGAATTGAATCTTTTTTTCATAGGTTTTCAACCCATTGAAAAGCTGCCCATCCTCTTGGAGGTTCACCCGTACGGGTTCCTATTTCAAAATTGGTAAATTTATTTTTTCAGAATTCCTTTCAGTGTTTAATTAATTATTTCGTCACTAATAGTAGACATAGGAATAAGAAATTTTCATTACAAAATACCTATAATAAGTAGTATGATTTTGGATTGCTTTGTAAAATTGACAATGAGCCAATTTTTTATTTAGATATGGAATTTGTTAATTTGTTGCTTTAGGTTGGTGAACAATTTTTGGAAATCTTGCTTCTACTACACTGTTAGATTTTTTAATCATTTCTAATAAACTATTACCATCAACTAGCGACTGATTATAGATAAACATACATCGATTTTCTGTACGACTTATCAATCCCTTTGATTGTAATTCATAAACTTTGAACTCTTCTTCTAAGGCATTCGCTTTTATTCCTGTTTTAAGAAGTACCATTATTTTACTAGTATCTATTGTATCTACTTTTTCCTCTACTTTTTGAGTTGATTGCTCGACTAGTGTTTTATTAGCTTTGCAAGCTATAAAGGTTAATAATAGACTTAAGAAACAATATAAAATTGGTTTGGATGCCGACATCTGATTTAATTTTTTTGCAATATATCAAAAATAAGTTATTTGTTTAATTTTTTTTCAATTATTCTATTTATTTTATTCAGTTTTTGATAACTAACTATCTTGCTAAACAATATCTATTAAGTCCTCTATCTTCCTTTCTTTAAAATTAAAATAGAACTAGTCCCTTTCCATTACTAAAAAAATAAATATTTAGCGTATCTTGGCAGCATAAAGTATCCTATATGATTTATTAAGATAAAAGGATAAAATAAATAGAAAAATGAATAACCAAATTCTACATTGCATAGGATGCTTATTGCTCTCTATTAATGGATTATTGGCGCAAAGCTATGACCCATCTACCCTTACCATTAACTATCAAGATCAACCACTGGTTGAGGTACTAGCAGATTTGGAAAGTCGATACGGTTTATATTTTTATTATGATGAAAAATTTCCTATTGATAAAAAAGTAACGACTACGCTAGAAAATGTCGACCTCCCTACTGCTATTTTATCTATTCTTAATGATGCTAATTTTAGTTTTGAACAATACGATGCTCAATCTATCATTTTGGGAGAAACTGCCAAATTGGGCAATCAATACAACCAAGACTTTTATCAAGCTCGACAATCTGAACGAGAGCGATTGGCTTTGGGAGGGGACGAAAATACCCAAACGGTTTTTACGGTTGGAGATGCAGGAAATCCTAGTCCATCAGGACGAGTTAAAGTGAAAGGCTTTATTAATGATGATAAAACGGGCGAAACCTTGATTGGGGCAACCCTAATGATAGCAAAAACTGGACAAGGAACAGTTTCGGACGAAACAGGACAATATGAATTAGAATTACCTATTGGTGAACATCAAATAACGATTAGTTCGATTGGATATGAAGATGTAGAAACGACTTTGCAAGTTTATTCTGATGATGGGCTAGATTTAAAGCTAACAAAAGAAGCCGTGCAGTTAGGAGAGGTCATCGTACAGGCAAAAGCCCTAGACCAAAATGTGAAATCGACCGATGTAGGTTTAGAGGTTTTATCGGCTAAAGAAATTAAAAAATTACCTGCTTTTTTAGGAGAAGTAGACATTATCAAAAGTATTCAATTATTACCTGGTGTAAGTACAGTAGGGGAGGGCTCAGGTGGTTTTAATGTGAGAGGTGGAAATGTAGACCAAAACCTAACCTTACAAGATGGAATCCTATTTTTTAATACAGCCCATGCCCTTGGTTTATTTTCTTTATTCAATCCTGATTTTGTTAAAAATGTTACCCTTTATAAAGGAAGTATGCCTGCCAAATTTGGCGGGCGTTTGTCTTCTATTTTGGATGTAGAATTAAAAGATGGCAACTTTCAGAAGTTTACAGGTAAAGGAGGCATTGGCTTGGTGTCCAGCCGTTTGAGTTTAGAAGCTCCCATAGTTAAAGGAAAAAGTTCTATCATTTTAGGCGGAAGAACTTCTTATTCTGATTGGATTTTTAATGTCGTAAATGTGGAAGAGGTAAGAGAAAGTGCGGCTTCTTTTTATGATGCCAATGTGAAATTTGCTCAACGTTTGGGTGGGAATGGGAAATTAACTGCTTCTTTATATGGTAGTAGAGACCGTTTCAAATTTTCGACAGAATCGGACTTTAAATGGGAGACAAGAGGGGCAAATGTGGAATTTAGCTACTTGTTAAAAGATAATCTATCTTTTGCTTTTGATGTTGTAGTGAGTGATTATCAAAGTTCAATAGCTGACCCCGAAGGAAATGATGCTTTTGATTTAGAAAATGGTATTTTATATTATGGTGGTAGACCCGATTTTATCTGGAGCTTGGGAGAACATACTATTAATTTTGGTGGACAATGGCGACGTTACGAAGTGGAACAAGGGGAACTAACCCCAGGTAACGATTTTTCGACCATTACGGCTAAAACCTTACCAACAGAACAAGGACAAGAATTTGCAATTTACCTACAAGATGATTTTGAATTGAATGATCGTATTGCAATTTCGGCAGGTTTGCGGTATAGTTTATACCAAAGTTTAGGCCCCGATGAAGTGTTCTTGTATCAAGAAGGCGTGCCTAGAACGGACGATGCAATTATTGGTAGTCTTAATTTTGAAGACGGAGAAGTTATCGAAACTTATTCGGGCTTAGAGCCAAGGGTTTCTTTAAAAATTGGATTAGATGACGTGACTTCTTTTAAGTTAAGTTATAATCGAACCCAACAATTTATCAATCAAATTACAAATACGACTGCCGTTTCGCCAATTGATTTATGGCAGTTAAGTAATTTGAATATAGAACCGACCTCGGCAGATAATTATTCGGCTGGTTTTTTCAAAAATTTTGCAGATAATAAATGGGTAACTTCTGCGGAAGTCTTTTATCGAGAAATTGATAACCTGATTGAATATAAAGAACGAGCAGACATTTTGGTGAATGACCATATAGAAACCGAATTATTAGCAGGCATTGGTCGAGCTTATGGTTTAGAATTGTCTGTTCGGAAAACGATTGGTCGTTGGAATGGTTGGTTTGGTTATACTTTGTCTAGGAGTGAACGTAGAGTAGAAGGGCCTACACCCGAAGAAACTATTAACGATGGCGATTGGTTTCCTTCTAATTTTGACCAATTGCATAATTTAAGTTTGGTCTGGAGTTATCAAATTTCAAAACGGAGTAATTTCTCTTTTAATTTTGTTTGGAGTTCGGGCAGACCGATTACTGCTCCTGTTGGAAAATTTGGGGTAGATAATGTACTGAATATTGCCAATTATTCGGATAGAAACCAATTCCGTATTCCAGATTATCACCGTATGGATATTTCTTATACCTTAGACACCAATCACAAAAAAAATAAAAAATGGGAAGGAAGTTGGACGCTTTCTTTATTCAATGTATATGGCAGACGTAATCCATTTACCGTTTTCTTTAGTCAGCGTTCTTTTCAAGCACCACAGGCGAATCGTTTAGCTATTTTAGGCGCACCTTTTCCTTCGTTGACTTATAATTTTAAGTTTTTATAAAAAAATCATTTCCGAAAAAGTCGGAATTTTGTTTCATATAATAATACGGCGGTGTATCAAATGTAAGCTTGATTAACACGAGGCGAGAGCCTCGCACCAACAAGTAGCCTTACATCTGATACACCGTTAATAATACTTATAGCATACATAAAATGATTCGATTCCTAAAAGTAGTATTTCTGTTACTGATGACTTGTTTTTTTTCGACTTGTTTGGACGAGATTGAACTAGATGTCCCTGCTTCGGACCCTGTTCTAGTGATTGCTGGGAATATTTATACCCATCCCGGGCCATATAGTGTTTTTATCTCTGAAAGTGCAGAATTTGCTTCAGGGCCAGCAGGTTCGCCTGACCCCGTTCCGGGAGCAACCGTGAGACTTCGAGACAATGCGGGAAATGAAGAAACACTGACAGAATTTGAAGACGGAGAATACCGAACAGCAGCAAACGGGTTAAGAGGCGTTGTCGGTCGAACTTATACTTTAGAAATTCAAGTAAATGGCAATACCTATCAATCTCAACCAGAAGAGATACTACCTATTGTGAGTGCCGAAAGTTTAGAAACAGAGGTCTTAACGGGAGAAAGACAAAACGAGGCAGGAAATTTTGTTAGTTCTACGGATGTAACTGTGATGGTCAATACTTCTTTTCCGATTAATGAAAATGGGTCTTTTTTGAGATGGACTTCTTTTGGTGTTTATGAATATGCTGAAATTGGATCACAAGGTAATTTAAATCCCCAAATCTGTTATGTTACCGAAGATGTTGATTTTGATAATGTGTCCGTCGCTAGTTCAGAGGAGGTAGTCGATAATTTTATTCAACGACAACCCGTATTAACTCGGGTGGTTGATTTTAGATTTACAGCGCGATATTGCTTCAATGTTGTTCAACATTCTATTACGGAATCTGCCTTTAATTTTTGGTCGGCGGTTAGTGAGGAATTTGAACGGTCAGGAAATATTTTTGAAGCCCCTCCTGGGAAAATAAGCGGCAATATTTTTAATGTAGCCAATGCCGAAGAAGAGGTATTGGGCTTTTTTGGTGCATCTGCCGTTGATACGATTACTATTTTGGTAGACGGAAGAGAGGTCGGCAATCCTATCCCTCAATGTCGCCCTTTTCCAAGAGGTCCAGAATCTTGTACGAACTGTTTATTATTGACCAATAGTACTAGAACCCGACCTCCTTGTTGGGAGTAATTTTAATTTGTATTGGGCTCTTAACAGAGCTTTGAAACCAATTCCGATACAAATCGGAATCGATATTTTGAAATGTCGATATTTTTTAAATTTCAACTTCAATCTTAACTTCAATTTCCGCCAAAGGTGGTTGAAAATTTGAAATTGAAAATTAAATTTTACTTAGTACCTACGGCACTATTTATAGGAGACAAATCTCAATTGCGCCCATTATATATTTATATTTTCACAATTCATCGTTTATAGTTCATCATTCATCGTTTGATGAACATATTATTATAAATTTCTATGAAAAATAGCTACTTCCTTTTCTTACTATGCTGCCCATTGATACTTGCTGCACAGGAAAACATCAATTTGCATTTTGATAAAAACTTCTATGTGTTAGGAGAAACCATTCGGTATAATGCCTATCTCACTGCCGAAAGTCCTACTGCTCCTAAAGCAACAATGTTGAGGGTAGAATTAGTGGATAAAGCGGGAAATATTCAACAGCAACAGCGTTTAGCAATTGAGAATGGAAGTGTTAGTGGAACGATGACGATTCCCCTAGATTGGAAAGAAGGGTGGTACACTTTTCATGCTTACACTGTTTGGAATCCAAAACCGACCATAAAAAATTGCACAACGGTAAATATTCCAATTTATGATGATTTTAGAGAATATGAGGAAAATAGCATCGCCAATACTAGTCCTACCAACTCTAAGGCAAATCTTACAGGAACGGTTAAAACGAATCAGCAAAAATATGGAAAGCGAGGGATGGTCAATGTAGAGATAGCAGTACCAACAAGCGGAAAAACAGGAATAGTTTCAGTTTCGGTTTTATCTAAAGAAATGAAGGCGGCTACGATTGATTTGCAAGGCATTCAAACGGAATTTACGACAAGGGAGGCGCAACAACCAGAAGCTTTGAACACCTTTTATGGACAAGTTAACTTAACAGAGAATGACAGGAAACCACTAGGAATTGGGGTACATTATTTAATGGATAATGCGGTACAGTGGACTGCAGCCGATGAAAATGGCGTATTTTCAACTACGAATCGCTTAGGTATGAATCAATCTGCCCAAATTTTTGGCTTGTTCAATAAGCAAAATAAAACTTATACGGGACCTTTAGTTACGCAAACTTTAAACTTTACGGATGCTTTGAGTACTAAATATCGACTTGCCGAAAAATTACCTTTTAATGAGTCGCTTAAAAAATATTTAGCGCAAAGCCAACAACGGAAAAAATATCGTGAAATTTTTGGCTTAGAAAAAGCCGTTTTGGCTAGTATTGAAAATATCGAAAAATTAAGCTTTCAGCCTGATGTAAGCTATGATGTGGCAGAATATGCGAGTATGACTTCCTTGGAAGAATTTTTAGTAGAGGTCGTTCCCTTTGTGAAAATAAAAACCAGAAAAGGAAAAACGAACGTTAGAATGTTTGATGAGTCAAAACAATTTACAGATAGCAACCCTGTTTATTTAGTCGATGGTTGGCTGACTTTTGACCAAGAAAGTGTTTTCAATATTCCTATTACTGAGGTGACAACCATCGGTATTTATAGAACGACTAGCACTTTAAAAAAACAATTTGGGATTTTAGGTACTGAAGGCGTTGTAGAGATAAAAACTAAACCAAATGCAGCAGTGAAAATTAAAGAAACATTGACCAATATCTCTCCTACTCAGGGCATCAAAAAAGCAAGCGCCTTTTCAATCCCCAAAGCTACTTTTAACAAATTACCTGATTTTCGACCACTTATTTACTGGAAGGGTGATGTGATTTTAAAAGATGGAAAAGCAGCACTCTCCTTTCTACATTCTGATGACTTAGGCGAATTTTCTATTATTGTCAAGGGAATGACGACTGATGGGGAATTGATAGAAGCCAATGGAGCATATGAGGTTAATTAACAATTATCCTTTTGATTAAGAGCCGACGAAAAAATAAGTTCCGCATTTTTCAAATAGGAACCCGTACGGGTGAACCTCGAAGAGGATGGGCTGCTTTGTAATGGGTTGAAAACCTATGATAAAAACATTCAATTGAAAAATCAAATGCGGAAGTTATTTTTTCGTTATTACTAAGTTATTTATTAGTTGGAGGCATCTCAAAATGTCGCTCGTAGAAAAGAGCTTCCAGAACTTGAAGTTCTATTGATTACCCACAGAATAACTTTAATAGCAAACAGCATTTTATTATCTCCCACAAATAGTGCCGCTAGGTACTCAACATGGGTAACCAAAAGGTAGTAGTATATATTGTCGTTTTTTCGTGCCGTAGGTACGCAACATCGGTTACAATTTCATGTTACGTACCTATCGGCACGAAAAAATAGAGGTTTGATTAATTTTTATCCCCCCTACCCTTGTTGAGTCCTTAACAGGACTAGGGATTAAATAACATTTCATCGGATAACTATATCTTCTTTCTTATTTTTATTCTGTGGGTAATCGTAAGAACTTCAAGTTCTGGAAGCTCTAAACATTTCAACATAAAATATAATATACGGCTCTTCTATTGAAAAACCCTCACATAATCAATCTCCATTTGTTGTGGAAAAACAGTACTAGCATCAGGACTACCCGGCCAATTTCCACCAACTGCCAAATTAAAAACCATGAAAAAGGGATCATTAAATCTATAAGTAGCTCCTTGCGTATTGGTCGGCGTAATGGTATGGAAAAGTGTTTCATCCATGTACCATTGAATGGAATTTTGTTCCCAAACTAAACTGAAAACATGAAATTGTTCGCTAAATTTTTCATCTAAAGATATAGAAGAACCTTCAAATGTACTAGGGTCACCTGGATTACCCCAATGTGCAGTACCATGAGTCACATTAGGTTGATGTCCTACTAGTTCCATGATGTCAATTTCACCAGAAGCAGGCCAACCTACTTCATTAATATTAGCTCCTAACATCCAAATAGCTGGCCAAATACCTCGTCCTTCAGGTAGTTTTGCTCTAACATCAATTCGACCAAACTTAAATTCTACTTTGTCTTTCGTTTGAATTCTAGCAGACCGAAACCCTTCCGTGCCTAATCTGGTTGCTCTTATCACTAATTTATCATCTTCTATAAAAGCATTTTCCGATTGGTCTGTATAGTATTCTAATTCATTGTTACCCCAACCGCATAGGTTTGGACAACCATCGCCTATCTCAAAGTTATAACTATTCATATTGATGGCATCGCCTGTAAACTCATCTGCCCAACTTAGTTCGTAGCCGAAATATTCTTCCGGTGTAAGGTAGCCTTCTGCATCAAAATTAGAAGGATTGTCATCATCTTTAATAATACCGACAGCGAGCGACGTACCGATGGTGGCATTACTAGCTGACGTTAAAGTCACTGTCATTTTTTCTTCTACTTCATTTAGTTCATCGTCTATAATTGGTATAGCAATAGCTGCAGAATTGCTACCTGCCGCCATCGTAATAGAACCTGAAGCGGAAGTGAAATCGGCATCAGGGGTAGCAGTTACCCCATTGATTGTATAGTCTATATCCACACTAGTTTCTAATGTTCGGTCAGATCTAACTTCAAATTGTAACATAGAGGTACCTGCGCCCTCTATAATCGAATTACCCGCAATACTGATAGTGGCTAAATCCGCAGATGGTGCTGGCGCTTGAGTGCTTTCGTCACCACAGGCAACAAAAAAGAAGGGCAAAGCAAAAAATAGAAATTTGAAGTTTTTCATATTAATTATTTTAACGGGGCAAAATAAAAAGTATCGTTTTTTGAGCCGTTGGTTTAGTTTATTAGATTATTAGAGCGTCAGATAAAAAAGTGATAATTGATTTAGAAGTCAGAAGTCAGACCGTCAATTTTATTGACTGTCAGAAGTCAGATGATTCAGAAGTAAATTATTGATTATCAAATATTTACACTTTAAAAATCTGACTTCTGACAGAAAAATTTATTTTTCGGTCTGACTTCTGACCTCTTTTAATTATCAGTTTTCAATGTGATTATCTAATGAATGTTAAAATATTGATTTATAGTTAATAATCTATGTTAAATAAATGGAGTCCTAAAATATATTATTATTTTTTCCGCTTTAAAATAGAACTTACTTTGTAAAGATAAAAGGATAAGAATTAATTCCTCCTAAACCTATTTTATTAGCATTCTTTTTTACGATTTTTTTACAAAAAAAGACCAATAATAGATTCTCTAACGCAGGTCTTGCTTTAGATAATATGTGAGGTCTTAGAAAATGGTTGATTTTAAAATTGAATAACCGACATTTCGTATCTACTTGTCTTTTTGCTAACAAAAATCATAGAAAAGTGTGCTTAATAAAATAGAAATATAACCTAATTTTAAACAAAAATATAAATCATGCTTAAGAACGGAAAATTAACTTTACTATTAATACTTATTTGCCTTATAGCTATTACAGCAACTACCTTTGCACAAAAAAGCAAAAAGCGATATATACCCAACAACGAAAGATTTAATGCTGGATTAATATTTGGTGCTAATGCCAGTCAGATTGATGGGGATTATTATAAAGGTTTTAATAAATATGGTTTGACTGGCGGTATTCGAGGAATTGCTAGGTTAACTTCCAATTTTGATTTTAATGTTGAAATTTTGTATAGTAAAAAAGGAAGTAAAATTTTCCACAATCGCTATGCCTCCCCAGGAAGGGCAGCGGAAAGAAGATTTATAGACTTGACTTATATTGATGTTCCTTTCTTTTTTAAATTAATGTCTCCTTCAAAAGCAAATAGTTTTCATATAGAATTTGGGGCCGTCTACTCTCGTTTGTTTAATGCAACTGTTCAAGAAAATGTAGCGAACAACCCTTCTGAATTTGTCTACGAAGAAATTGTTGATGATTTTAAAGATAGCGAAATTTCCGTCTTAGGAGGAATAGGCTATACTTGGCAAAATGGTTTGTCCATTAACTACCGATACACTTTTAGTGCACAAAATCTATATCGAGGAGATGCTTTTGGTTCTGCATCTTATGAAGCGATTATTGATCAACCTGTTACCTTCCTCCGTAATTATTATTATTCCGTTACGATGTCTTATAGCTTATTTGATAATAAAACACGGAAAAAGAAGAAGAAACGAAAATCTGCTTAAATTTTTTTTTTTTTTTTGTAAAAATTGCTACATTGGATTTTCCAAGAATAATCTTATTCAGAAATGAAGATTTTAGCAATATGAAAAGAAGAGAAGCCATTCAAAATATTTTTCTCTTATCGGCAGGATTAACATTATTGCCAAACTGCCAGACGGAAGAGAAATTTCCCGTTTACACCAATGTCCCTCTCGAAAAAGGGCAGCGAACATTAATGAATTTACTCACCAATGCCATCTTACCAAGAGAAGGAACGGAGGTAAGTACTCCAGAAAGTACGACTGATTTTATCTTGACCATGCTGAATGATTGTACGGCACCAGAAGATATTCAAAAATATCTTTTAGGGATGAAAGAATTTCAGATGGGATTGAAAGCATCTTATGATACCACCTTCAAAGAATTAGCCCCAGAAAAACAGTTAGCCTTATTTACAAGTCTCGGCGAACCCGAATCTGAAATAATGACGGACGCTGCTAAAGCTTTTTTTAATCACACGGCAGGCATGACTCGCAGACATTTTACTAGCTCAGAGTACTTTATGAAAAATCGACTGGATTTTGAATTTGCTCCTGGTCGGTATTTAGGTTGCGAGCCTGTGTAATCTGTAGCGCCAAGCTCTGCTTGGCGACAATTTTGTTTTAAAAGATTAAAATTATATCAAGTAAATAACGAAAAAATAACTTCCGCATTTGATTTTTCAATTGAATGTTTTTATCAT
>CAYMSC010000099.1:0-16224 GCA_964392805.1 uncultured Saprospiraceae bacterium | reverse complement strand
CTACTCCTGTTGTATTGATGAAAATTTTATCCCCTTTTCCTCTTTCTACTACCTTGGTGTCTCCTGTAACTATTTGTACACCTGCTTGTGCACAAGCAAATTTAATCGCCACTAGTATATCCCAAAATTCTTTCATCGTTAGCCCTTCTTCAATAATAAAACTTAAGGATAAATATTGGGGTATGGCTCCACACATGGCTAAATCATTCACCGTTCCATTGACTGCTAATTCTCCAATATTTCCACCTGGAAAAAAAACGGGGGAAATGACAAAACTATCAGTGGTGAAAGCAGTTTGACCTGATAAATTTAGAATAGCACCATCATGCCTTTTGTCTAGTAAATCATTTTTTAGTAATTCAAATACACCGCTATCTAATAGTCGATTGGTTAATAGTCCGCCACTTCCATGCCCTAGCGTAATGACCTCAAAATCTAATTGAGGCATCGGGCAACTTAACTGCATTCGTAATTTTTTTTCGTTCATCTAGATATTTTTTCACGCAGAGATGGCAGAGAACGCAGAGCGTGTTTATAAAATTTAATGCTATACTCTTTTGGTAAAATAGGTTAGGTTCCTTAATAATTTATACTGCTTCCAAATCCTCAATTGCTTGATGAAAATGATAATAGGCAGCGCAAGCTCCTTCTGAACTAACCATCGGTGCACCCAAAGGCATTTCAGGCGTACATTTTTTGCCAAACTGTGGGCATTCTTGTGGTTTTTTAATGCCTTTTAAAACTAAACCTGCTATGCATTCTTCACTTTCTTTAGCATGAGGAATATCGACTTTAAATTTCAAGTTAGCATCAAAAGCAACATAATTTGGGCGCAATTCATAGCCACTCATAGGAATGTTCCCTATTCCTCTCCATTCTCTATTTGTGATTTCAAAAACTTGCTCAATGACTTTGATAGCTTGTGGATTTCCTTCTGCTTGTACGACTCGACTATATTGGTTTTCTAATTTTGCCTCCCCTTTTTCTAATTGCTGTACCGTCATTAGAATGCCTTGTAATAAATCGACTGGTTCAAAACCTGTGACCACCATTGGAATTTGAAATTGCTCCACTAAGGGATAATACTCACTAATGCCCATAATGGTGCAAACATGTCCTGCTGCTAGAAAGGCTTGAATATTACTTTCTTCATCATTCATTACTGCCTCAATCGCAGGTGGTACTAAAACATGAGAAGTTAAAATACTATAATTCTCCACACCCAATTGCTCTGCCTGAATGACGGATAAAGCATTCGCTGGAGCAGTCGTTTCAAAACCTACCGCAAAAAATACCACTTCTTTATCTGGATTATCTTGAGCTAATTTGACCGCCTCCAATGGAGAATACAGAATCCGAATATCCGCCCCATTCGCTTTAGCTTGTAATAAACTTTTTTCAGAACCTGGCACCCGCAACATGTCCCCAAAAGAACATAAAATAACGCCTTTCTCTTCCGCTAAATAAACTGCTTTATCAATCATATTTAATGGTGTCACACAAACAGGACAACCTGGTCCATGCACCATTTGTACTTCTTTGGGTAGTAAATTCAAAATCCCATTTTTGACTAAACTATGTGTTTGTCCACCACAAACTTCCATAATGGTCCAAGGTCTAGTGACCGTACTTTTAATTTCGGCTAGAAACTTATTGACCAGTTCTGGTGTGCGGTATTCGCTTAGGTATTTCATTGTTTTAGTTTTGAATTTACATGATAATGCACCAATTGCCCAAAGGATATATTTTCATCATTAGGAGATAATGCCTTATGAAAATATAATTCAAAATTGTATTCTAAATGATGTAGTAATAAATCTACTAAAAGCCCATTTTGAAAAACACCTCCACTAAAAGCTAGCTTTTCTACATTTTGAATAGTCGCTATCTTTTCAATATATTTTATTAATAAAAAATGGAAGTGTGCAGCTATATATTCGATTGTTTCTCCTACTATTAAATCATTTACTATAAGTCTTAATATTTCGGTTGTCGTAAAGTTAAAGGTATCTTTATTTTCATTAAAAGAAGAAAAATTAGTAGCTAATCCTGCTTTTTGAAAATATTGAAGTGCTTTTGTTTCTACTAGCATGGCAGCTTCGCCTTCATAACTTTGTTTATCTGAGATACCTAGAAGAGATGCTACAGTATCAAATAATCGTCCCATACTAGAAGTTTTCAAAGTGCTCCCTTTAGCTAATAATTTGCTATAAATAGCCCATTCTGTATTAGTAAATTTCTCTTTTAAAATAGGCACCGCCTCTGGAATTTTCCAACAAAAAGATAGGGCGGAAATTCGAGGTTCTTTAGCCATCTTATCGCCTAAGATAAAATCGACATATTTTAAATGATGTTTTCTTTTAAATTCGTAGTCTTGGTAAACAAAAAATTCACCGCCCCATATATGTCCATCTTTTCCTAAACCTGTTCCATCCCATATTATACCCAGAATGGGAGATTGATAGTTGATTAAATCGTTCTCAGCCAAGATCGCTGCAAAATGTGCCTCGTGATGTTGAATAGTAATCGTTGGTACGTCTAATTGTGAAGCCAATTCCTTTCCATAGATAGTAGCCGCATATTGAGGATGTTTATCTACCAAAAGGAGTTCTGGTTTTGCCTGAAATATAGCTAAGAAATGATGGAGCGTATGCTTATAATTTTCTTGGGTTTCAAAATTGTCTAAATCTCCTAGATACTGACTAATAAAAGTGTTATTCTGATGGGCTAAAGTGAAGGTGCTTTTTAGCATTGCACCCATCGCTACTATTGTCTGTTTAGAAAAAATAAAATTTGGAGTAATATAGCTTGGCGCATATCCTCTTGACCTGCGGAGTATAATTTTTTGATTCTTAAAATAGGTGAATTTTGCGACACTATCATCCTGTGGTACAACGATTGCTCGATTATTGCTAACGATATAATCGGCTATAGCAGAAAGTCCATTTATCGCTTTTTCATCCTTAAAAATAATAGGACTATTACTGCTATTTCCACTTGTAGCTATTATAGGACGACCATACGCCTTCAATAATAATTGATACAAAGCAGTATAAGGCAACATCGCTCCAATTTGATTTAAATTGGGTGCAATAGCTGACGCCAAAGTGTCGGATACTTTCAAAGTATCCGACACTTTTCTCTGCGTTAATAATACAATTGGGGTAACTTTACTGAGCAATAATATTTGTTCTGCCTCCCCTATTTCCAAATCCTTTTTTAACATTTCTAAATTAGGAAACATAACTGCAAAAGGCTTAGTCGGTCTATGTTTTCGTTTTCGTAATAATTGAACCGTCTTTTCATTATTGGCGTCACAAGTCAATAAATATCCCCCTATTCCTTTTATTGCCACAATTTTTCCTGCTCGCCAAAGTGTGACTATTTTGTCTAATGTACTTGAAGTCAAAAAGGAAGATACTTTCAAAGTATCTCCTTCTTTAGCACATTCGTATAATTCCAATTTAATGGCACAAGCTGGACAAGAATTAGTCTGAGAATAATAGCGCCTATTACTAATATCCTCATATTCTTTTAGGCAATGTGGACACATTTGAAAAGCATTCATCGTAGTCTGTCCTCTATCATAAGGCACCGATTGGATAATAGAATAACGAGGACCACAATTGGTACAAGTTGTAAAAGGATAATTGTTTCTCCGATTAGTCGATTCAAATAATTCTATGGTGCAGTCTTCACAAATGGCGGCATCAGGGGTTAATAATAAATTGGGTTTGCCTTTGTGTTGACTATGCGTTATATCAAAACTAGTATATTTTTTTGAAGAAGTTTCGCTAAGATTATAATCAGTTATGGTCGCTAAAACAGGTGGTTTTTCAAGAATATGGTTTAAAAAGAAAATTGCTTTTTGCTCTGTTGCATTAAATTCAATATGCACCCCATCCACATCATTATTCACCCAGCCATTCAATTGAAGTTGTTCTGCTAATAAACGAACAAAGGGGCGGAATCCCACCCCTTGTACTTGTCCGTTTATATGGAGGTGCCAGGTTTGCTGCATGCAATGATTTTTAGATTGATAAATCTGTCAGAAGTCAGATCGCCTATTTTGCAGGCTATCAGAAGTCAGAGGTCTCGCAAATATCTAAAATATCTAGTATCTATTTGTGCGACCTCTGACTTCTGACAATAAATTTTAATTTATGGTCTGATTTCTGACAGAAAATAAAATTTTCGGTCTGACTTCTGACTTCTCCCTTTAATGCACCGCCACCCCAAATCGAGTCACAAAACCAATATTAATACTTCGACCTGGTTCTAAAAATACATTTTGATTGCCTGGCGCACCACGAGAAACATGACTTCTATAAGCTTTATCCGTCAAGTTCGTTGCACCAATCATCACCTTAGTATAAGGAAAATTATTGATTAATTCATGCAAATTTAAACCTGCATTGATATTGATAACTGTATAGCTTGGGGTTTCTTGCTCATTAGGCGCAATATCTGTTTGTTCGCCTACGATTATTGCATCTGCCTGAACGAAAAATTTATTATTTCTGTCTCTAAAATGAAGGCCTATTATATTTTGTAAAGCTGGAATTTCTGACAGCGGATTACCTGTAATATCATTTTCCCCATTGACAAAAGAACCATTAAAAAAGACATGAGATAAAGTGCCAATTTGGGCTTTTAGACTCCACTCTAAACCTGTAATAGTCGCCTCCCCAATATTCTGAAATTGAATAGAAGGCGAATCATCGAAAGTCAAGTTTTGTTGGACAAATAAATCGGTTAACTTATTTTGGTAAAAATTGATTCCTGCAATTACTTTTTTATTATTAAACTTTGCGCCTAATTCATAAAACACACCTCTTTCTGGGTTTAAATTAGGATTAGGTACCAAGAATCCTGCGCCAACTGCAGTAAAATGATATTTGGAAAATAAATCAGTTGCTCTAAAAGAGTTCGCCAAATTAGCCGTTAAACTGAATGTTTCAGATGCCTTAAATTTTACGCCTAAATTTCCAGATACCGCATTATCGTTATCCGCTCGATTATCATCATTATAAATTTCTGCAATCGCAGGAATATCAAAAGGGCCATCCTCAATACTAGTTCTTACGTTATCGTAACGCAAAGCAATTAAGGCATCCAATTTATCTCCAAAATGCAATTCTTCAATCGCAAATAAACCCAATCCTTGATACTCACTATCTGGCTGAATTTGGGTAAAAGGGCGATTGATTTCATTGACTTGTACACCCATTGGATTCATAATTAAGATATTCAAATCTCGATGCGTTCCAATTCTATGTTCATTAATGTAATCTAAACCCACCGTTAATTTAGCCTTCTTTTTTTGGTTAAAAGACATAAAGAATTTTCCACCAATATTAGGCACATCCACATCCAACATGGCATGGATTTCTCTATTAACATTCATCGTCATAGGGAAAAAGATATTGGTCAATTGGTCAATATGTAGCTCTTGTCTTTTATAAAAAAAACGAACACCTATTGATGAAATTTTATCAGAAACATCCTTATAGTCATATGCTACATTTAAGGCTTGCTGCTCATCTGGTGCAAATCTTCTATTAATTCTCGGAGGGCCAGGCGCGCCTAAACCGCCTGGAAAACCTACATCATCATTCTTGAAATATTTACCACTTAGTTCCAACCGCTGGTTCTCTGAAAAGGAATACCCTATATTAAAATCCAAATTGGTCGATTCAAATTGACTATTTAAAATCTCGTCGCCATTTCCATCTGTAATGTTGTCTGCATTTCTACCGCCGACACCTATTAAAAAATCAAGGCCATTTCCTCGCCCTTCTAATTCCGCACGTCCCCTTAGATGATTATTGACCGATTGAAACCCACCGTACAAACTTCCCCCTATTTTGAAATCTTTGCCATATCCAGATTCCGCTTTTCTAGTAATCATATTAATTAAGCCTCCAACAGCATCACTACCCCAAAAAGCAGAAGCTGGTCCTTTGACAACTTCTATTCTTTCTACTTGAAATGGGTCAATTAAACTAAATGTACGTATCCGTCCACCTACAAATGGATTCCCATCAATCAAAACAGGCGCTCTTTCTCTAGAAAGTCCTCTAATAATTGGTGTACTGACCAAGCCCCCATCACTTTGACGGACTATCCCTGGCTCATACTTTAATGCCTCAACTGGTGTCATAGGCATTGTCTCCTCTATTTGATTTTTAGAAATAATACCTATGGTTAATGGTAAATCTGCTATTCGTGTTTCAGAACGAGTAGCAGAAATTATTACTTCATCGATATCAATTGATAATCTAATGGAATCTGTATCCCTTTGAGCAAATAGATTGGTTGGTAGAAAAGTAATAAGAAAAGCAAAAACTATAAAAAGAATAGTTGAATTCCTCATAATTTGATGGTTTTAAATTTTGCTTTGAAAATGATTTAGAAAATTTTTTCTAAAAAAAATAATAATCAAATGTAGTAAATACCAAAATTTAATTTGGATTTTTCCATTATTTAAAAATAGAAAACTTTTTCTAAAAAAGGGATTTTTCGTTCAAACCACTTCAAATTCTATTATATTTGACCATTAGAAAATGTTTTCTAGGCATATTTTTAACTAAAATTTACATTTATTTAAAAAGCTCCATACCTTGCTGAAGTTCTGTAAAAATTGATTCTAATAAAATATAATTATGTCAGCAATAAATGTATCGGCATCTTTACTTCCTACCAATATTGAAGAAGTGCATGCTTTCTGGATTGCAGGAGGAAGTTGCGATGGTTGCTCAATTGCTATTGTTGGAGCGACTTCTCCATCGGTGGAAGATTTGCTGCGAGGGGTCATTCCAGGTGCGCCTAAGATTGTGTTACATCACCCCGTATTAGCGGTAACTGCTGGCGAGAAATTTATGGCACCCTTTCGATTAGCTGCAGAAGGAAAGCTTGGTGCTCCTTTCGTAGTCATTTGCGAAGGGTCTATTATGGATGAGGAAATTGCTGGAGCAACGGGTGGCTATTGGTCAGGCTTAGGTGCAGACCACGATGAAAATGGAGACCCTCAACCTATTCCATCTTCTAGTTGGGTTAAAAGGATGTCTAAGCATGCAGCAGCAATGATAGCTGTAGGTACTTGTGCGACTTGGGGAGGTATTCCGGCCGCAGCAGGTAATCCAACCAACTCGGCTGGTTTAATGGACTTTTTAGGAGAAGATTTTCGGAGTGGCTTAGGTTTACCTGTTGTCAATATACCAGGTTGTGCGCCACAGGGAGATAATATGACAGAAACGATTGCGGCAGTATTACTATTTCTACATGGCATAGGTCCATTACCTGAATTTGATGAATTAGGACGCCCCGCTTGGCTGTTTGGAGAAACAGTCCACCGTGGTTGTACCCGTGCTGGTTTCTATGAAGAAGGAGAATTTGCAGAAGAATATGGTGATAAAGAATGTTTAGTTGAAGTTGGCTGCTGGGGACCAGTTGTCCAATGTAATATTAATAAACGAGGAGCTATTGGTGGAATGGGTGGTTGTATGAATGTAGGCGCTCCTTGTATTGGCTGTACGATGCCCGGTTTCCCTGACAGTTTCGCTCCTTTTTATGCGACCCCGCCAGGGACGGTTGTTTCTTCTAATATTTCTAGAGTAACAGGTTCTATAGTCGGAAATTTGCGTAAAATGACACAGAATTACCAAAATCGAACCACTAAATGGAATAAAGACGGGAAAGTACCTTCGGGATGGGGACATGTGGAAGAACCTAATTTAATAGAAAAAGTAGCGCATTTCGCTTACCAAAAATTACAATTTTGGAATAGCCCTAAACCTAAGGAATCCACGCATGGCAATCCTTTAGAACTAAAAATGGATTGGAAGAAGAAGGATGGGAAGTTAATTGAAAAATGAGAGGTCAGAAGTCAGACCGAAAAATAAATTTTTCTGTCAGAGGTCAGACTTTAGACGTTGATAACGTGACGCATCTCTCTTCTGACAGTTTATGAAATAAACGGTCTGACTTCTGATAATAAATTTTAATTTATGGTCTGACCTCTAAAGAATAATTAAATGGATGACGCAACATTATATCAAAACTTTTATATCTGGCTAGGAGTAGCAACGGTGCTAATTATCGCTGCTGCTGCACTCTTAATAATGGTATGGATGGCAGCTCGAAGAATTCTTCGATTGGCTACAGTTGCACTTGGCTTAGTTCAACAAGTCAGAGCAAATACCGACAGTATTTGGGGTTTAGAAACTACCAATAAAGTAGCGGTTGATATATTAGAAGGTGCAAAAGCTATCGAAACCCATGCAGGAATGGTCGTGGAGGCCATGCACGAAGTAGAAAAATGAAAACAGAAGTCAGAAGACAGACCGTAAATTAAAATTTACTGTCAGAAGTCAGACTTGATTAGAGGTCAACGGAAAACATCTGACCTCTGACAGTCCATAAAATGGACGGTCTGACTTCTGACCTCTTAATATAAAAACATGAATGCAGTAGCAACAATCTGGATAATTTCTTTGGTAATAGGCTTAGTTGTCATTGGCGTAGTTGCCTTTTTGTTAAGTCGGATTAATAATACAGCTAAAGAAATTGACACTGCCGCTAGTAAAATTTGGACACAAGGAAAAATGGTAGCGAATAATACTATTCAAATTCCTTTGTTTTTATCGACCACCAATCAAGTAGTCAATCAGATTTATGATACAGCAGTTAATATTGTTGGTGGAGCAGAGGCAATCAAAAACCATACGGAAGGTTGTCCTGGTTGTCCAGACTGTATTTTGAAGGGGAAATAATGATGGTTTAATTGTTGAAATTGTTTGATTGTCACCGTGATGCATACCAATCAGCAAGGTGACATAATCACACAATCAAAAAAACTTAAAAAATGTACACTTTATTAATGGTGCTCACAATTTTGGCAGTCTTACTTTTAGTATTTGTACTAGTCAAGTATTTAAGGAACATTATTGCTTTATTGAATAGTATTGGTGGGGTCGGAGATAGTTATTTAGCCAAATTAAGATTGGGCTTGCGAGCGATTGAAACAGAAACAGGTCATTTACCCGTGGAAGTTACTAAACTCAATGGTACTTTGACCAATACCGCAGGTGGATTGAAAGTGGTTGATGAACATTTGGTTGGAGCGATAGAGGCAGTTGTTAAACAAGGACAATAGTCCCAATAATTAATCAACGAATAATCAATCAATAAAAATGCCACAAGCAGTATTCACTTTATGGGCAATTCTACTAATCGTAACAGTTTTACTATTGCCCTACATCGTTTATTTATTACATCGAACTTATGTTGCCTCTCGCAATATTGAACGCTATTTTAAAGAAATGTTAGAAGCAGGTTTAGGTATAGCAGGTAATACCGAGCATATTAAAGCATTAGATGATACCATTGGCGTTGCCTCTGGTATTCTGGAAGTTGCAGGAGATATCAATGCACATGCTGAAACTATTAAAGATACGTTAGGTGGCCGGGCCGCAAAATTGAATTAATTTTTTAGTTACTAATTATTAACAAAAATGGACGCATCAATATTATTACCTGCTACTTTAATCATTGTTGGATTAGTTGTTTTAGTCTTAGTGGTTTATTTAATCTTAATCATTGTTGCTTTAAGACGAGCAGGTACTCATTTAGAAAACTTAGCAGGAGGGTTACAAAAAATAGCAGACGATAGTGAACCATTAGCAGGAAAACTAGGCACAATCAACGGTGCATTAAGTCAATTGCATGGCGGATTATCCTCCGTAGATGGACATTTAGTAACTATTGCTAAAGTGTTAAAATTAGTCTAACGAAATAAAATTTAAGTGAAAAAGAATGAATGAATTGGTCAAATTATGAGAAAACTGCCGAATTCATCATTCATTATTTATCATTCATCATTAACTATATATGTGCTTTAAAAATTTACCGATAGCTTTTGATAAAGACGGAAACGCCTACTTAAAGGAAGGAGTGAACGACCCTTATGAGTATAAAGTAGTCGATTTAGGTATCGAACAAGATAAGTTAAAGGATTTAATGGCCAAAAATGGCTTTATCCGAAGTGTAGATTATGACCCTGTGACGAGAGTAGCAGGTGCATTAGCCTTTCATAGTGTGGTGGATTTAGAAAAGAAGCAAGTACTATCTACCAATTCCATGGCAACGCTTTTCAGAGGTTATGAAATTATTTTGAAAGGTAGAGACCCTAGAGATGCAGCTTATATAAGTAGTCGGGCTTGTGGTGTTTGTGGTGGGGTGCATGCAACGACTTCTGCTTTAGCCATTGAAATGGCATTAGGTATTAAACCGCCACCATTGGGAATTGTCATGCGAAATATTTTGCTGGCAATAGAGTATTTATATGACCATCCACTACATTTATTCTTATTAGCAGGGCCAGATTATTCCGAGGAATTAGTAAAAGCAACCAATCCTGAATTAATTGATAAAGCCGGAAATGCACCTGCAAAAGGTAAGGCTACTCATGGATATAGCACAGTATTGGATATCATGAAAGACCTTAATCCGCTAAAAGGAAAACTTTATTTAGAGGCATTGTCCATGACTAGAGTCGCTAGAGAAGCTTATGTGGCAATTGGAGGTAAATATCCGCATCCTCAATCTGTTGTCCCAGGTGGTATTTCGGTAACGGTGACTATTTCCACTTTAAATGAAGTTTATAGCAGATTAATAAAATTTTTCGACTATTCTCAGAAGGTTACCGCTATTTGGGATGATGTATTTGATTTCTTTTTAGAGAATAATCCAGAATATGAAAAATGTGGGGTTCGGCCTGCAACCATGGCAGATACAGGAGTTTGGGACCACCCTGATTCCTACGATGCGAGTTTCAAGAATTGTGATAAATGGGGGAATGACCGCTGGTCTACTCCAGGTGTATTGGTAGATGGAGAATTGGTAACCACTAATTTAAAAGAAATAAATGCAGGGATGGAGGAATTCGTTGAGCATTCTTATTATGAAGAATGGGATGGTCAGCGATTTAAGACAGACCCGGAAGGAATGCCCTTAAGTCCTAATCATCCATGGAATAAGGAGACGATTCCTAAACCAGGTAAGCAAAGTTGGAGAGACCGTTATAGTTGGGATACTTGTCCAACTTGGGATAGAATGCCGATGGAAGCAGGGGCTTATTCTAGAATGTATGTGACGGCTATGGCTAAAAAAGCACCAAAGAGTAAGTTTTTAGAGAATACGGGCAATAGCATGCGTATTCATGTCCCAAAACATACCCTACCAGGGAAAACTTTAGAGTGGAAGATACCAAAACATTGGAATGCTTTTGAGCGAAATCGAGCTAGAGCTTACTGTATTCCATATTCTGCAATGGTAGCTATGGACAATTGGCTATTGGCTCAAAAATTGATTCGAGCAGGGGAAACTAAAGTGAGTACACCTTATGAAATTCCTAAAACAGGAACACATGTTGGTTTTGGTGCTTGGGGTGCAGGAAGAGGTTTCTTAACGCATCATTTAATCGTTGAAAAGGGAGTGATTAATAATTACCAAATCATTACTCCTTCTACTTTTAATGCTGCTCCGAGAGCACCTTGGGGCGCACCTGGTCCTTATGAAGAGGCAGTATTGAATACGCCTATTATAGAAAAATATAACAAACCTGAAGATTATCAAGGTATTGATATTTTGCGAGCCATTCGTAGCTTTGACCCTTGTATGCCGTGTACTACTCACATAATGGCTAAGGATACAGACCATGTAGTCACCAGAGAAGTAACGACTTGTGCTTGTGGAATAGAGTAAAAGAAGTCTGATTTTTGACAGTCCATGAAATGGACGGTCTTGCTTCTGACCTCTCAGAAAAAATATATGAATAAAAAAATACTAGTCGGTACAGTCGGCTATCAGATATTACGAAACCATTCTATCGGGCCAATTTTGTTACCACATTTGAGTGAGCAATCTTGGCCCGAAGGAGTTATATGTGACGAACTTAATTGGGGCCCAATAGCCATTGTACAACAGTTTGAAGCAATGGATAATCCTTATGACAGAGCGATACTTTTGACTGCAATTGAACGTCCCGAAAGAAAAATTGGAGATATAACAGTTTTTCAATGGAAAGGTGGTTTGCCTGACGACCAACAGATTCAAGCTTGTGTTGGAGATGCCGCAACAGGAGTAATTTCAGTAGAAAATTTATTGGTGATTGCAGAATATTTTAAAGTATGGCCAAAAGAAGTTTTTATTGTGGATGTTGAACCAGGACCAGAAATAGCAGGAGAACATTTAACGGAAGAGGTAGCCGTAAAAGTGCCGCAAGTGGTAAAAACAATTCAAACTTTAGTTAAAAATGGAATTGGAGAATTTAAAGAAGTAGCTTATCTTCGAGGAGATACCTTATTTTTATAAAGAAAGAAGACCGTAAATCCATGAAAGGAGAAATAGAAAAATCACCATTAAGAGCCTTATTTTGGAAAGATGAAATCCTTCAGGTTTTATACTGGATGAAAGGAGAAGGTTTTGGAAAAGAAATCAGTCTTTTGCAAGTAGTACCACTATTGAGTTCTAATGAAGCTAATTTGAAATATCATTTAAATAAACTAGCCAAGGAAGGATTTTTGACGAAAGAAAAGGACTTATTCAAGTTAACAGACATGGGTAACAAAGAAGCGGGGCGTCGTTTTTCTGATGCCTTTAGTGGCATGCAAAAAGCAGGTCACGGAGAATGTGGACCAGATTGCGAGTTCTGTTATGGAACGGATGGGGTGAAATTAGAAAATTGCGTGCATAATTGCGGGAGCCTTAATTGAAAAAATAGTTTGATTGTTACTGCATAAGGAACGCGATAAAAATAGATTCAGAATTCGTCAAAGAAATAAGATAACTAAGTGGTTCATTTTAAACGACTTATCTTATTTCTCTGACTCAAAAAATTCTGAATCTATTTTTATCTTACTACTAATACTTTAGCGGTTTAATCAAAAGTCAATAAAAAATAAGGAACGCGATAAAAATAAATGGAGATTCTCGTCGGACGATTAGTTAAATAAACGATTCATTTTAAGTGTTTTAGCTAATCGTTCGACTTTAAAGAATCTGCATTTATTTTTATCTTACTACTAATATCAATTTCAGTAATAATTTTATGAATCCAGTTTATTATAACGATGAAGAGTATCAGGAGATTTTAACCTATTTGAACCAATTGACTACTGAGGCAGAAACTTTACCCTATCCGCAGGCAAAAGAAGTGACCGCAAACTTATTAAAATATTTTGATTTAGTACATCGGGAAGCATTAGCGAGGATGATAGGTTTAATTGATAAACAATATCCGAATTTAAAAAAAGATTTGGAGTCGGATTTTACCATCAAGACCTTATTGAGCCTATATGATTTGACAAGTGTTGAAAAAGCCGAAAAACTACCAGTTGTAAATGGTCGAATGGGCTTTATTCCTGTCGGTCAAGTTAAGCTTTTAAGTCCAGTTATGGAAACGGTTTGGGTAGATGGAGGTAATATTGCAACATTAAAAAATCGCGAATTGAACGCAAAAGAGCTAGCAGGCGAAAATGTATTGCTTTGTAAAATTGACCAAAAAGTATATGCGCTAAGAAATGCTTGTTTAGACTCTGTATTGCCTATGCAATTTGGTAATGTAGAAGGATATCATTTAGTGTGTCCGTGGCATGGATGCCGATATGATTTGCGAAATGGAATATCTTTAGATAAACCAGAAGAAAAACTGGCGACTTTTAGAATTGCAATGGAACGAACAGGAAATTTTAAAGTCGGGATTTTAAAAGAAAAACAGTAGTTGATTAATTATAAAACAGCATAGAACTTGAAACAGACATTTTTACAAGGAGGGGTTTTCCTAATCATTCTTATTAGCTTAATTAGTTGTCAAAATAATACTGTAACCAAAAATGTTCCAGTAAATCCAATGACCAGCCTACCCGATAATCAAGCAGGAGAAGTAGTCAGAAAAGCAATTGATTATGTAGGCGGTTGGAATCAATGGGCTGCAAAAGAGAATTTTTCTTTTTATAAAAATATAACCCAATTAGACTCGACAGGGCAGGTGAGAAAAATAACTCGACAACTACATCAATATCAGCTAAAACCGAATTTTAGCGCAAGAATGTCTTGGGAATCAGGAGGTAAAAAGTATGTAATCATCAATAATGGGAAGCAAGCTTGGAAATATGAAAATGGCAAAGAATTGACTGATGACAAATCTAAGAATGAAGCTTGGAATTCTTCTTATGGGTCAAATTATGTGATAGCGATGCCTTTTAAATTAACCGACCCTGGAGTCATTTTAACTTATGATGGAATAGATACTTTAGCAGAAAATAGAGTGGTTCATGCGCTAAAAGTAGAATATGAAAAAGGGGCAGGTAGTTCTGGTGGTTATCATACTTGGTGGTATTATTTTGATGAAAACACCTATGACTTAGTGGCCAATTATTTAGATTATGGTAAGGGACATTCTTATACAAGCTATCAGACCTTTACGAAAATAGGAGGAATAAGAATACATGAATTACGAAATAGTCATGCAGCAAATGCGGCAAAAGAAGTAGGCCGAATCAAAACGATTTATGCCAATGACAATATGCAGTTTAATGTGCCTTTTGCTCCTGATTTGTTTGAACCGATTTCGCAATGAGTGAAAAAAAAATCCTTATAGCAGGAATAGGCAATGAGTTGCGACAGGACGATGCTTTTGGAATGGAATTGGTCAAAAGATTACAACTTAAAGATTTTTCCGAAGGGGTTAAAATTCAGGAAGTTGGAATTGGTGGTATCCATTTAGTACAAGAGCTACATGAAAAGTATGACCTATTAATAATGGTTGATGCAGTGGAATGGGGAGAAAAACCAGGGCATATTTATTTACGAGAAGTAGAATCTATAAGCGATATTAACGAAATGCCTTTACATGAAAAACGAGCTTTTTTGGCAGATATGCACTATACCAACCCAACAAGAGCTTTAATGTTAGCAAAAGCTTTGGGAGTGTTGCCTCCAAAAATAATAATACTTGGTTGTGAAGCCGCTGCCCATGCTGATTTTGCGATTGGTATGAGTCCAGAGGTAGAAGCAGCAATACCTCTAGCTATTGAAAAATTAAAAACTTATTTAAAGTAGGGTGGATTGTCGGTCCATATTACAAAATTTCCATATCATGAAAGAAAAAACTAAGCGGTCCATTCAACAACAGAACCAACAAAAGTCTAAAGAACCTATTCCTTGGTATGCTGACTTAGCAATAAAAGATTTAATGAATCCGATTACTATTAGTCGGGTTAGAATGATGCAATTTGGCGCAGCTTTATTAATATTAGCTACCGCAGGCTACTATGCTTGGGATAATTTTTTGCGCCAACCTAATGGATTTGAATTAGTCAATAAAATGGTAGACGCTTCGGGTGGAATGGATGCTTGGAATACTATAAAAGAGGGGCAATTTACTCGTACCCAATATTTGTATGACCAAACAGGTGCGGAAGTATCAGCAATAGCTCAAACCTTTTATTTTAGAAAAGATAATGGTAGCGTGCAATTAAAAGTTAAGTCTCAAACCAAAGAGGGGGATGTCGTGGAAATCAGCAAAGATGATACGGGTTATTGGGCCATTAAAGCCAATTTACCTGCTGACCCAAAATTAACTTCGGGTGAATTGGGTATGATGTGTGATTCTAAATGGTGCAATCCAGATTGTGCAGCTTCAATGGCTTTCTATCGTTTTTCGATGCCGTTTAAATTAACGGATAACGGTGTTCGACCAGATAATGGTAGCGTGACGGATTTTGCGATGATTAATTTTGACCCTTTAAAAGAAATATTTGGAGTTGACCTCCAACCGCTTGTTTTGGATGTTGGCTATAAACCAACCGTTGGCAAAGACCGCTGGAAATTTTACGTCCATCCAGAAACTAGCTTAATTTACAAAATAGAATACCTTAACAAAGCTGATTGGGGAGAATATCGCCCTGAAGAAATGTTTTGGACAGACCACCGAACCGTTGACGGCATTACTTTTAGCCACCAATGGCATCGCTATTGGGGCAATGGAAAAATAATGGAAAAATACGTTTTTTCTGATGTGGATTTTAAAACTCCGCTAGGAATGGAATTTTTCGATAGACCTGATGGACATGAGTTGTTGAGTGCAAAGTAGTTTCTTATTTCCAAGAACAAAAAAGACCTTCAAAACATTATTTGAAGGTCTTTTTTGTTGGGTACTTT
>CAYMSC010000098.1:0-16476 GCA_964392805.1 uncultured Saprospiraceae bacterium | reverse complement strand
CACGACCCTCAGCTTGGAAGGCTGATGCTCTACCAACTGAGCTACACCCGCTTATATAATGAAAATTAAAATAGGAATGAAAATTAAAATCAAGGTTCCAAACTTGATTATTGGCTAATTTTTTATTGAAATTTTCATTTTCATTTTCATTAAGGTTAGTGTGGGGGTGATAGGAATCGAACCTATTCAGACGTAGTCACCAGATTTACAGTCTGGCCCGGCTCTCCAACTCCGGCGCACCCCCCTGTTTCAATAAAGAAAAAACTTTAAAGAAAACAGAGCCGATAGAGGGATTCGAACCCCCGACCCGCTGATTACAAATCAGCTGCTCTGGCCAACTGAGCTATATCGGCTTGTTGTAGTCACATTTTAATGAAAATAAAGACTAAATATATGTCAAATTAAAAGACTTTTGAACCCTATTTTTCAAAAGCGAATGCAAAGATAGCACTCTTGTATTTAAAAATCAAAGTAAAAAAGATTTTTTTTTTTAATTTCTTTTTTTCTTTAAATTTTACACACTTTTTATGCAAAATTTGCCCAACTATTAACTAGTTTTCAGATTGAGAGTTACGTTTTTTTGAAATATATTTTTTAATTATTAAAAAAAAATCTTTCTCTATCTAATTCTAATAGCTATTTTCTACTAAAATTATCAATGTCACCAACCACAATTTTCATTTTACACCTAAGAAAACTTTATGCACAATTTTGAAATATGCTCAAAATGTCTGCTTAGTATTATTTCAAAGTTCCTAATAATTGAAGTAACTATTTAGCACTTAACTTTTTTTACCATAAAGTAGATAAAGTCCATAGAGTTCATAAAGTAGCCGTAGAATAGAAGTGTCTTCATGAACTAAAAACTTTATGTGCTATATGTACTTTATGGTAAAAAACAATCTTGCTGAACAGTTACGAATTGAATAACCTTTTTAATGATTGCCAAAAAAGCTATTTTAATTTTTCAACAATTTCTAAAAGCATCAATAAAAAAAGGAACCAGAAAGTTCCGCACTCTCTGATTCCTTTTATTTAGATTATATTTTTTATTGGTTAAGAATAATTATCTTCTTCTAACTCGTTCTTTGTGTTTAATGAGTTGTCGCTTAAGCGAGCTGACCGAATTATCAATCGCTGCTTCAAATGTTTTATGTGTTTCTTTAGTAATGATTAAATTGCCAGGAACCTTAATCTTGATTTCCATGACCTTGTCTTTAACTTTTCCCGAATTTTCTAGCTTCATCACAACTTCTGCCGCTAGGATGCGGTCAAAAAATTGTTCTAACTTTTGTAATTTCTTTTGAATTAATACGACTAGCTTTTGATCTGCTGAAAAATGAATAGCTTTGGTTTGTACCTTCATAGCTAAAAATTTTGGGTGTGAAAAAATAGGAATGATTAAATAAATAGTTGAGTAAAGGATAGAATCAACCCAAATAATAGGTCTTTATTCTACCATAACTTTATCTACTTCTGCTCAATCATTCTTTGCTTTAGGATGCGCTTGTTGATAAATTTGTTTTAATCTCTCTATCGAATTATGCGTGTAGACTTGCGTTGCAGCAAGACTACTATGGCCTAAAAGTTCTTTAATAGCATTCAAGTCTGCTCCATTATTGGATAAATGTGTAGCAAAAGAATGCCGTAATACGTGTGGGCTACGCTGTTCTTCCGTAGTTATTAGTGACAAATAGTGCTTAACAATCGAATAAACTTTTTTAGGATACATCTTTTTACCTTTCTCCGTGACGAATAATACATTGAATAATTCTAAGGGGAAAGTCGTATTCTTAATCGTAATGTATGCTTGCAGCGTTCGACTCAATTGGTGACTAATAGGTACGATGCGTTCTTTATTTCCTTTTCCCAACACTTTGATGGTTAATTCTTCTAAATTAACATCTTGATAGGTTAAGTTGATTAACTCTGACCGCCGAATTCCTGTTTGATAAAGCAACTCTAACATAGTTTTGTCGCGGACACCACCAAAATCATTGCCAAAATCTACTTGTTCGAATAAAAATTCAAGTCTGTCTACGGGGACCACAACGGGCAAGCGTTTACCCACTTTAGGGGCAATCACCTTTTGCATAGGGTCTAGCGTGATAACAGCACGTTTAATTAAAAATTGGAAATAAGATTTGAGCGTAGATAATTTGCGATTGATAGACCTGCTGGACACTTTTCGTTCTAGTAAGTCTACAATCCATGCTCTAATGTGGGTATGTTGGATGCCTTCATCGTTGTTTAGTTCATAGGTCGTATTGATAAAATTTTTAAATTGAGTTAAATCAGTTTCATAAGCTTTTATTGTATGTTCTGAAAAACGTTTTTCAAATCGTATATAGGAAAAAAAATTAGTTAATCTCATTGACTCATTTTAAATTTCTTGCTAAAAATTTAAATAAAGCATCAAAAAATATCCATTATATAACCTAAGTAGTAAGATAAAAATTAGATGACAAAAATTTTTCTATTAAAAATAGTTGTTATACATTATATATATTTGGATAAATAATTATTATATAAAATAAATGTAGGTAAAAGTATTCTAAATGGCAAATTTTTTGGATATATTTTTGTAACCTTTTAGATAAAAAAAAATATTGTAAAAAAAGCTATTTTTTTTGAACAAAATCAATTGTTACTACACTACTTTTAAAGGATTGATTATCAATATTTTAATCGTGAAAAAATATCAAAAGTAGGGCTATTGGATATTAGGTTTTTGATATTATATTTTTAATAAACAAATATAATAAATCAATTTTTGAAAAATTTGAAAATTAATTATTTAAATGTTGATAACTTGAACGTTCAATTTATCCAATTTCTAAAATCGCAATTTCTAGGATAGAGCGTCAGATTAAAAATTGATATTAATTATTTTAATAATGTGTATAAAATCCGTTGGGAAACTAATCCGTTGGGGAAAAAATAGGCCTAACAGATTAGCTTCCCAACAGATAATTATCAATTTTCTTTTTGATTATCTAGAGTTAGTAACGACAAAACAAATAGAACTATAATCATGAAAAAAGAAAAAAGAGAGCAACATTTTATAAAAAAGCCCTACTATGAAGGAGGAATGAGTGCGATGAAGATTTTTATAAAACAACACTTATCCTATCCTGAATTAGCTAAAACAAATAAGGTAGAAGGGATGGTCTATGTTCGATATACAATTAACTACAAGGGTAACGTAATTAATGCTAAAATAATTACTGGTATCGGCTATGGATGTGATGAAGAAGCTGCTCGATTAGTAAAGTTACTGAAATTTAAAGTGCCAAAAAATAGAAATCTAAAAGCAGTTTTTCACAAAAATTTACAAATTCATTTTAGATTATCCGAAGTAAAGACACCAAAATTAAATTTAGCATCACCGCCTAGCACTAATTTACAATATTATTACACGAAAGCTCCAAAGGTAGCAGTTGAACAAAAAAAGAAAAAATTAGGGTATACGATTGTCATAAAACAGCAGTAATGATAAAAGAGACACTCCTACAAAAAAGTAAGGCTTCCTGAAAATAGGAAGCCTCAACTCATTATTAACCTAAAAATTAGTTCTTATATCGTCGCAAAAATTGCGTTGAATTGTTAGAAAGTATTTCATTTAGTAGTATACCTCTTTTATTTATCCTCAATTTAACATACTACTGCCTGAAATCCAACTCAAAATTAGTAATTTTATTGGAAATAAGTAAAATCTATCCTATTTTGTTACATACTGACCCTTATTGGACTATATATGCCATTTAATTATACCTTTATTCATTTCCCGCTCTAACATTTCTAACTCAAAAAACAGCTATTTACTAAAAAATGCCCTAATTGTTACTTACCCCCTAATTCAAAATTGGCGATGACATTGAGATATAGATGTAAAGATTAAGTTAAATAATGAAGAAGCATTCATTCGTTTCTTAACATTTTATAAAGAAAATCGTTTCTAAAAAAATAAAAAAAATTGGCAGTACTTCCGAAGAAGTCTGCCAACAAAATTGCAGTCCGAGTTAAATTCTTTAATATCTTGACATTTAATTCAGACCCCAATGATTAGAGTAATTTTATTTGATTTTTTGATGTTCTTTATCAAAAGAATTGAGTATTTTTTTTAATACCAAATGAAATAGTGACAATCATCTAAAACTCACCCATATTCAATAACTACCTAACAATCAGCCACTTATAACCATCAATATGAGTAAAAAAAAACTAGACCTTCTACTTTACAAACGTAAAGAGAAGAATTTTTCAACATTTTGGAATTTCTCCAAATAAAACTAGTAAATTTGGGAAGTGTGGGAAAAAGTTTAAGAAATTTAAGTATGTTTTCCCATTTTTTATTAACTCGGAGCTTATTGAGAAGTGTTTTATATAGTCCATATTTACTCAGTCACCACCATTTCTATACACACTTTGCATTAAGACGGAGCAAAATTAGAAAGGTCACAAATATTTTAAAATTTTGTTAAAAAAAAATCCCTTACAGTTAAATGACGATTTTAAGTATGCTTTAGATGTACTAGAAAAGACCAGTAAAAGTATGTTTATAACAGGACGAGCAGGAACAGGGAAATCTACTTTATTACAATTATTCAGAAATACCACTCGAAAAAAAGTAGCTGTTTTAGCACCAACTGGTGTAGCTGCTCTAAACGTCAAAGGTCAAACCATTCATTCCTTTTTTAAATTTCCAGCTAAACCACTCCACAAATCCGAAATAAAGCGATTGCGGCAACGAAAAATTTATCGAAAATTAGAGGTTTTAATTATCGATGAGATTTCTATGGTTCGAGCAGATTTATTAGATAATATTGATTGGTTTCTAAGAAAAAATAGAGAAAATCCTTTACCTTTTGGTGGTGTACAAGTCATCTTTTTTGGTGATTTATTTCAATTGCCCCCTGTCGTTGCAACCGAACAAGAGCGAATGCTTTTCCGAATGCAGTATACCAGTCAGTATTTTTTTTCTGCACATGTATTTGAAGCGTTTGAATTAGAAATGATGGAATTACGAAAAATTTATCGACAGGATGGTCGACATTTTATTCGCTTATTAGAATCGGTTAGACTCAATTTAGTTGATTATGAGGATTTAGCAGATTTAAACGAACGGCATATTCCTAATTTTGAACCAGAAGCATATTATATCACCCTTTCCGCAAGAAATGCAACAGTCAATAGCATTAATACAAAAGAATTAAAACAATTAATAACACCTGCTACTGTTTATTTAGGCAAAATAGAAGGTAATTTTGATGTCCGTCTCTACCCTACTGAATTAGCCTTAAAACTCAAAGAAGGTGCGCAAGTCATGTTTATTAAAAATGACCCTGAGCGAAAATTTGTCAATGGAACCATAGGAAAAATAGTTGAATTAACAAATGAAAGTATCAAAGTGGTGGTCTTAATGAATGGTAATGAACGATTGATTGATGTACCTAAACTAGAATGGGAAATTCTCAAGTATACGGTCAACGAAAAGGATGAATCTAAAATAGAAACAGAATCTATCGGTAAATTTACTCAATATCCCCTTAAATTGGCTTGGGCGATTACCATCCATAAAAGTCAAGGAAAAACTTTTGAAAAAGTAATCATTGACTTAGGAAAAGGGGCATTTGCACATGGTCAAACGTATGTAGCATTAAGTCGCTGTAAAACCTTGGAAGGTATTGTGCTGAAACATGCGTTAAAACCTTCTGATATACAAGTAGATGAACGAGTGGTTGATTTTTACGAGCGGCATTTTTAATCCCAAATGAAATTACAGTATGCTTGCAATACTTTTAGATAAAAGAGGTCAGAGGTCAGACTTTAAAAATACAAATACCTGACAATCAGCATTTTAAATCTATATCGTCTGACTTCTGTCAGTCAATGAAATTGACGGTCAGACTTCTGACTTCTGACTTAATTTTCACCAATTTATCCCGTTTCTAGTATAAGCTGTAAAGATTTAACACTTATTTCCGATATTCAACTTTGACATCTGGAGCTAAGTTAATAATTTTCACTTCTGTTCTTCTATTTTCTTGATGTTCCCTTTCACTACATTCTACACCATCTGCACAATGATTTTTCAATTCCCATTCTCCATACCCTTTACTAGAAAGTCTAGTAGCTGCAATCCCTCTATTTATTAAATATTGAACCGCCGAATTGGCTCTTTTCTGGGATAGTTGTTCATTATAGGTATGATTGCCACGACTGTCGGTGTGGGAATAAAGTTCTATTTCCATACTTGGATATTGACTTAAAATGTTGACCAAATTATCCAAAGCAGAAGAAGCATCCCCTCTAATTGTCGCTTTATTAAAATCATAGTATACATCTTCCAAGGTAATGATTTCCCCAACCTCATATGTTTCTATGGGCGTAATAGCTGTTGGTACGGGTTTAACATTAACCACTGCTTCTCGAACTGATTCCACAACAGCCGTTGGTTTATCAACATTTAAGTATAAAATGGAAGTAATCGGTTTGGTGGTTTGGCAATTTATACCCGTAGTCGTATATTTCTTTTTATCTGCTTGAAAACGTTCTTTTTTAGCCACTACCTCATAATCACAATTACAATCTAAGAAAAATTTAAAATTGCCTTCATCATCGGATATCGTATTTTCATATTCTCCCGTACAAAAGTTAAATAAAGAAAGGGTAGCATTTGGTATAGCTCGATTATATTCTTGGTGAATAACCGCTCCATTTAAAGCTATTCCTTGTCGTTTTGATAAAGGTATGACCCACTCAGGTTGGCGCAATAAATCATAAGCATTTACGACCTTTTTGACTATCGTATATCCTTGTTTTTCTACTAAAATAGTATAGGTTTTGCCCGCTCGAATATCAGGCTGAATTTTTCCAGTGGGATCGGTCAAAAAACGAATGGGCTGCACCCATGGTTGCCCCTCCTCTTCTTCTTCATTTTTAACTTTTTTGCCTACTGGAATATCTATTCTATTTTGATAGACTCCTTCAACGATAGTCACTAAAGCAGCTTCGATTTTATCGCTTGATGCTTCGTCAATTACGGTAATAATATTTTTAACCCGATTTTCTAAAGGCACATTTTCTGACCAATAATAAATATCATCGCCGCCAAGTCCACCTGTACGATTAGACGTAAAATAACCTTCTTCGTCATTTGCTAATTGGCTGTAACCAAAATCATCTTTGACGGAATTAAACGGTTCTCCAATATTTTCTGCCATCATCCATTCGCCATTTATTGCTTTGGATTGATAAATATCTAAGCCACCAATCCCAGCCCATCCGTTGGAGGCAAAAAAGAGTTCTCCCTCATTATTAATGAAAGGAAAAATTTCATTGCCTGCGGTATTCACTTTCTCCCCAAGATTTTCTGCTACCGACCAATAAGTACCAGAACGAACAGACTTATATAAATCCATCCCCCCCATACCGCCCGGTCGATTAGACGCAAAGTATAAAGTATTTCCGTCTGCCGACAGAGTTGGGTGACAAGTAGCATATTCCGAATTATTAAAGGGCAATTCTTTTATCTCCCCCCATTTTTTATTATTTAATGTCGCTTGATATATCTTCAAATCAACAATTTCTTTTTTGTTCTTTCCTTTATCATCATTTCTTGAAAAATACATGATTGTTCCTTGTGCGTTAAAAGTAGCTACGCCATCATGAAAATCGCCATTGATTTGGCCTTCTAATAACTCCGCCTCTTTAAAATTTTGAATACCTATTTTTTCAGCAAAAAACAGGTCAGAAAAATTATCCTTTGTCCATGAATCTTCCATGCTTTCTTTGGTGCTTCCTCCACGAGTAGACGTAAATACAATCCCACCTTTGTAAGGCACGGGACTATAATCCAAATGACCAGAATTCAATGCTTTAGCGTTGGTGACCCTCACATATTGCTTAGGCGTAAAAGTCAAATTTGCACAATCTTTTACATTGGCTCTTGGTAAAGGAAAATCTTTTCCCACCAGCATCAAATATTGATTATACCAATTAAGTGCAGCTTCACATTTGCCATTACTTTGAAGCATCTGTGCATAATGCAGCATATCCATAGGCATAGAATTATCTGAAACGGATTGTGCATACCAATATTCCGCTGATTCGGTATCGCCGTTCAAACGGTAACTTTCTGCCAATCTAACTTTTGCTACTTCGTCTAAACCACTCTCTCCAAGTTGTTGGTATAAATCTGCCGCTTTTAAATAACTCAGTTGGTCGTAAGCTTTATCTGCTTCTAATTTTGCCTCTTTTTGCGCCGACATATTTAAGCCTAACACCAAGATGTATAAAAGGAGCAATTGTTTTTTCATGATGATGGTGATTATGTTATGGGTAGTTAGTTATTGGTTAAAAGAAACGTAAATTATTAATCTGTTCGGCTGAGGTTGTTTTTTTATTAAACACATAAGAAAGCATCACTTCAACACTACCATTAGAATAGGAATTTAACTCTGTCATCGTAAAATCAAAAGCGGTGCCGACTCTAAAATTTGGATTAAATTGATATTGGACTAAGGCAGAAAAAGAATCTCCTAGTCGATAATTTCCACCTATCCAAAAAGCATCCATAAAGATTAAATTGGCATTCACATCTATTTCAAAAGGCGTCTCTGCATTAAAACTAACCAATGCCCCAGGTTGTATTTTTATATTATTGTTCAATTCGGCTAAATAGCCCGTCATGATATAATAAGTTCGAAAATCATTTCCATTCCCCACTACATCAAAATCTCTGTAAATCGACGTATTTAATAATTGAGGTAGCGACGCACCTAAGTAAAAATTAGACTGCTCGTAATAGATACCAAAACCAAAATTAGGCGCAATTCTCGAATCATCCCCCACAGGAATCGTTCCATCACCAATATCTAAAGGGTTCGCCTCATTCCAATCTACTTTGCCTTGTTCTAATCTACCATTAATCCCTAAACTCAATTTCCCTTTGCCCTTAGCTAAAGAAAACCTGTAAGCATAACTGGCTTCAATAGAATTGGCTCGATGCATTCCGACTCTATCAGCTGTTAGGTTTAATCCAAAACCAGAACGACCTCCAAAAAACGGGGTATGAAAATTGACGGTAGCCGTTGTAGGCGCACCAGCTAATGACAACCATTGGTTTCGATAGAGTGCCGTCGCAGTTGGCACCCCTGCTGCGCCAGCATAAGCGGAATTATATGCCAATTTATTGAACAAAAAATGGGTGTATTGGACATCATTTTGTGCCAATAGTTGACTAATAGTACAGGTAATAAGAATGGTAAAAATTAGGTGTTTCATATATTTTTCTATTTCAATTATTTAAAGGATGCTAGTGCAGTTGGCAGTTCGCAGTTGGCAGTTATCCAAATCAATTGATTTTAGACTTTTTACTAGACAAACCAATAAAAACAGGGTAGATTTATGATGTATGATTTTTTACCCTACTGCCAAATGCTTAGTCGCTATCGCACTATGGTAAAATACCCTTGCATAGATGCTTCATCTGCCATACGCAGCAGATAAAAATACGTACCATTGGGTAGTGGATTTCCATTATAAGTACCTGCCCAATCATTTTGGTATTCCTCCGTTTCGTGTACCAAATCGCCCCATCGGTTGAATACTTTCAAACTACTTTGAGGTTGATTTTCTACACAAGGAATCTTCAAACAATCATTCATTCCATCATTATTAGGCGTAATCACATTAGGGGCGAAACAATCCGCATTTATACCAGAATCTACCACTTTAACCGCTACTTGGGCAATGTCACATTGACTAGGACAAATGCTATTACAAACTTCATATTCAAAAATAGCTGTACCAAAAAAATTGAAGACTGGTTCGTAAGAAACGATGCCATTTTCAAAGGTCAATGTACCACTTTCAGGTTGGGTCATTAACTCAATAGACAAATTATCATTATTACTAAGGAAGTCATTTTCTATCACATTTACTTGTTCCAAAGTGCTATTTAATTCAATGGTAAAAGCATCATCTTGTGCAAATATTTCAATATCCTCTTGACGGATTATTAAAGAATCTTGTGCATAATTATTACAACCTTTAAAAGATAAGGACCAATAAACTGTTGTTTCTCCCATTGGTATATCCAACAGAAAGGTTGACGGATTTAAAGGGTCCACAATGGACACATCAGCAGTCGTTAACCATTCTCCTGTTCCCAACATTGGTTGAACTGCTTCAATCATAATTTCGCTTTCTTCACAAACATTGATGGTGTTCGTTTGAATAAAAGCCAATTCATTAGGTATGGCACTTACTTCTAAGGCAATTTCGTTGGAAGCTTCACTAACACATCCATTTTGAGTCACTACGGCAAATAAATTACCACTATCATTGGTTTGTAAATTAGGTCTATCAAAAGTAGGGGTATCTGATGTCGCTAAAGGTACATCTGAATTGGTGGTAAACCACTCATAAACAACCGTTGTGCCTTCGGGAAATAGGCTTGGTTTTGTCACCGTAAGTGTAGCTGATTCTCCTTCACATTGTTGAATATTATCAATATTTAAGCTAGGTTGCTCAGGTTTTGGCTTAACTCCAATCGTAATTTCATTCGTCAAAACAGGGCATAAATCAGCCGTAACAACCGCATAATAATTACCTGCATCCGCTTCGGAAATGGCAGGAATAGTTGGATTTGGCGCATCAGAAGTAAAACCATTTGGCCCAAACCATTCATAAGTCGTACCAAAAGCAAAAGGTATATCCAACGCAACATTTTCCCCTTCACACACCTGCGAATCAATCCCAGCAGAAGCAGTGGCAACAAAGTCAACTGGAGGCGACTGGACTATTACGCTGCCGACATTAGATGGAAGTGTACTACAACCATCTACCGTCAGCACTGCGTAATAAGTACCTGTGTTCGCCGCTGTTAAGTTGGATAGGGTAAAAATAGGATGAGTGCTCGTCCCGACCTGTTCATTTGTCTGGACATTGAACCAACTATACAGCACCTCGCTGCCACTGGGTATCTCCTGTGGATTATTAATATTAAAAGTTACTGCTCCGTTTAAACATTGTGGGCCTGCCATTACTACCAACTCAGGTGTAGCAGGCTTCTTCGATACTTGAATCGTAATTGCTTCGCTCGTTCTGGAACAACCTGCTTTTTCTCTTACGATGTAATAATTTCCGCTTATTTCAGCAGGTGCATTTTCTATAATTAAATTATTCGTTTGATTATCAATCATTCCATTTGGGCCAAACCATTGATAAGTAATTCCCTCTTCAAAAGGCACCGCTAAATTAACCTGTTCTCCTTCGCAAATAGGACTAACGCCTGCCTCTGCGTTACTAAAAATCGGAACTGCTTCTAGACCAGGTTGGGTACGAATCTCTTGCGTATTTGAATTATCAGAAAGACAACCATCAAGCGATAAAACACTATGATATAACCCTTCGTCAATATTATCTAAATTATCAATCATCCAAGTAAGGTCATTTGTGGTTGTAACCAGTTGACCCGTATTTGAATTAAACCAATCCACTTCTAGGACACTATTTGGGTCAAGGGAATTAAAATTAGTGATACTAATCGCTATATTTTCTCCAATACAAGGTGTCGGATTATCTAAAATGATAATTGGATTAACTGGTTTAGGATTTACGGCTATGGTTAAATCTTCACTAAAAGAAGTACAACCATCAATCGTCACTCCAAAAGAATAAGCACCGTTAACTTCAGGGGTCGCATTTCTAAGGGTGGTACTTGGTTGGTCCGTAATTAAACCATCTGGACCGTACCAAGCATAGGTCGCATTTGCAAATAAAGAACCTATCAAGCGTACAGATTCCCCTTCGCAAGCGGGCATATTAGGCGTCGCCGAAGCAGAAGCCGCAATAGTTAAAGCAGGGGTCACCTCAATCGTATGCACATTAGAAGGTTCAGAAGTACAACCCAATGAACTAATTTCGACATAATAGTCTCCATTATTAGCAGTTGTTAAGTCTTCTAAAGTAAAAATAGGCGTATTTGTAGTGCTAATTGGCGTATTGCTACCAATAGCAAACCAATCAAATTGCAGCGAATTATTTTCTGGAAAGTTGACAGGCTCAATAATGGTTAAAGTAGCGGAAGCCCCTTCACATGGCTTAGCTTCTTCCATTCTCAAAACGGGAGTACTTGGAGTAGGATTGACCATTACGGAGACATTATTCGTCCGAACGGAACATCCTTCAAAAGTGACCAATACATTATACATGCCATTATTTATGGTCGTCGTATTGGTCAAAGTAGGGTCTGCTCGATTAGAGAAAAAATTGGCAGGGCCTGTCCATTCGTAAGTAGCTCCTTCCCTAAAAGGAACACTCAATGTTACTGTTTCTCCTTCACAACCGGGATTAAGAAAAGTAGCGGAAGAGATAGGCGTTGGTGCTTCTAAAGGCATTTTAACTTTTACCAATGCGCCATTAGACAAACTAGATTCACAGCCATTCACATTGACCATTGCCGTATAAATACCTGCGTCATCTTCTGTCGCATCCTCAATTAATAAGGTAGCAATATTCGTTGTATCTACAATAAATGGTTCGCCGTTGGTTTGGTTATACCAAATATAAGTCACTTCTTCTCCAGAAAAAGTATTCGCCTCCAAGGCAATTGCCTCCCCTGTACAGAGTTCATTATTTTCAATGGACAAAGTAGGAGCTAATGGTTTTTCCATTAGGTCTACAACAACTTTCAAAGGTTCGGATTGACAACCTCTAGTCGTTTCTAACACCAATTCATAGGTTCCACTTGCTTCTGCGCGAGTATCTGTTAAATCGACAGGAAAAGAAGTATTGGCGGTTGTTTCGGCTGCAAATTCAAAATCATTTGGTCCAGTCCATCGATAGGTAATCATTTCCGTAAAGGAAGTATCTCCATTCGCATTTAAGCTGATAGGCGTGCCTTCACAAAACTGACCGCCACCAACAGATTGAAAAGGCGTTGGTGTATTTCTAGTATTACAATCAAATTCTAAAAAATTATCTAAAGAGTTGGTATTGGTATCTGGACAAGGAGCGCCACCGGGGCATTCTTCTTCATCCAATAATTTATCATTATCGGAATCTAAATCATCTACATCGGCTAATAAATCTTCATCAGAATTTACACAAGGCCAACCTCCTGGACATTCATAACTATCTAAAATACCATCTCCATCACGGTCAACATCTTGAAAATCAGCAATTTGGTCTTCGTCCGTATCTTCTGGATTGGAAATAGTATTTAAAATTACGCCTATCCCATCTTCTATGATTTGTCCATACGCATTGACCACTGGTACACCCGTTCCTATTCTGCCATCTCCATCATCGTCTGGTTGGTCGGCTTCATTCACATCATTAATACCATCACCATCGGCATCTAAGTCTCTAAAATCTGCTGCTCCTGTTTCATCCGTATTAACAGCGTTAAAAGTAGCTATTAAAATGGTTCCAGCTTGGTCAATCGTCACTTGCCCATTATCATCAGTTATTGGCTTCCCCTCTCCGATAATTCCATCATTATCTGGGTCCGCATTCAAATTTTCTACCACATCATTAATACCATCATTATCTGCATCCAAATCATGCCAATCCCGCACGCCATCGGTATCCGTATCGGGCGGTAGCGGAATAGCCGTATTCGTCAAAACAGGGTCTAAAATAGCCGCCAAACCAGTTGGGCCAACAATAGGTACATTTCCATTCCCATCATCAATTCGCCCATCGGCATTACTATCTGCAAAGCCATAATTTGCTTCTATAACATCGTTGATACCATCGTTATCCGAATCTAAATCATCGTTATCTGGCACACCGTCTCCATCCGCATCACTCCTATTATAAGTTTCAAAAGCCGTAAAAGCATCTGGGTCAGAAGCCAAGGCATTAAAAAAACCATTGCCACCAAAAAAGGAATTATCTCCATCAATGACACCATTGCCATCGAGGTCATTTTGTAAATGCCCTGCCTCCACTAAATCCGTGATGCCATCATTATCTGAATCTAAATCTAAATGGTCTGGTACGCCGTCACCATCGGTATCATAGATTGCTGATAATACATCACATATTCCATCTTCATTAGCATCTACACAATTATTATCAACCAAAGGGTCAGAACTATCTAAATAATTCGGGATATTATCATTATCATTATCGGCAGTAGGGTCTACTCCACCGGGCAAACAAACAAAATCTCCTTCGGGATTACAGTATTCAGAAAAATCAGGAATCCCATCATTATCATCATCCAAATCCAAAAAATCTGGGATTCTATCTAAATCACTATCTATCTCCTCATTCATATTGCCATCATCTCCGTCCATATCGTCTTCGTCCTCCATATTGCCATCATCTCCATCCGTTTCGTCATCGTCCTCTACATTGCCATCATCTCCGTCCGTTTCGTCATCGTCCTCCACATTGCCATCATCTCCGTCTGTTTCGTCATCTATAGTGAGGTTGCTACAATCGTTCACAACATTAATCGAAAATCCTCCATTTTCAGAAGAGCTATATTCTGTGTAAGCCCAATAATCAAGTAATCGATTGTTACCAAATCTATCCGAGTAGGTAAATGGTTCAGAGGTTGCCAGCGCATTCCCACTAATGCCTGGTCCACTAACAGGTCCACCAATTTTAGAATGGTCATAAAAGTAGGCTCTAGTCGGACTTTCTTGACCATTCAATCGAGTAAAAGAAACACCTCCTGGATTATTTTCTACATCCAACATCAACATGTGAATTTCTCCACCTCTAATTTCTAATCTATAATTGATTCGAAAATTAGTTGTTTCGGGAATAATATTTCCTTCTCCATCTTTTCCATCCCAAACAATCAAGTTTTCTCCTGTTTCTATTCTTTGAAAATAATTTCTATCTACCGCATCGTCAAAATTGCCATTATTATTCAAATCAAGCATTACTCTAGCAGTTCCACTAGTATTCACATTAAAACTAATAAAACCACCTTTTCCCACCTCGGTTACCAATTCATCATCACAAAGGCTATTGTTTGCTTGAACTCCTTTAAAGTCCACATTTTCAAACTCTGGGTCAATGTCTATTATTTCTTTATATAGCCAAGTAGTATGTGTATTATAGGTTAGAATATCGGTCACCATAGCCTGCGTGGGCATTGTAGGGTCGGGAATATTAAAGAATATTTTATTGTTAACAATCCCTGCTGCCCCTTCCGCTTGAGGTTCATATAAATATTTATTCCCTGCGGTCCAATCTTCTGGGCTATCGGAGCGAATAAAGTCTGTTTGCTCCGAGGATTGATAGCAGGGTAAACTATTTTCCGTTACTAAACCAACACTATTAGAAAAAATAGGAAAGCCCCAAGGGTCTGTATCTTGAAAATCAATTTGGTATTGAAATCCATCCTTCGTTAGCACATAAAAAGAAGGAGAAGTCATAATATCATTTCCATTTTGGATAGAAATATATTCATTAGAATAAACTCTGCCTTCCACCATCGCCCCGCCCCTATTAGCCGCTGCATTTTTTGAAACGGTAATATCCCAAGCTAAAACCACTCTTTGTCCAATTGGTTGGTCATTCCGATTCCAAGCCGCATTATTCATAAGGTTAGTAAAAGCATCCTGACTATAATCGGGGTATAAAAATTGAATGGTCCAAATCCCTCCTTGTCCTGCACCAACCTCCGCCGTAGCAGGAATATATCCCGATCCATTGGTAGAGCCTCCGCCCGTTGGACCTGCCATTTCTTCTATATCATTATTGATAATCCCTAGTCCATCACTTCCATTAAAAATATAATGCAAAGAACCATCTGGTCTAAAAACAGAAATGAAACCACCAGAAATCCCTACATGACTGGCCCCTATATTTATCGTCTCTCCCTCTGCCGCATATACTTTTAGTTGTTGGCGCTGTTCCGCATTAAAGAACAACCGATAACCGGGGTAATCTCTAAAATCTTTAGACCCTTCCGCTAATAGACTATTTGAACTCACGAGTAAACAAATAATCCAAAGTGAATATTTAATTAAATTGTGCATGGAAAATGGGAAATTCATGATTATTATAAATTGCTTGTGGGCAATCAATCGATTAATAATATCTAAATAAGCTTCAACTTCAAGGTTTAAGCCACCTACCACCTACGGTGGGAATTGAGGTTGAATTTGAGGTTGAATTTGAAATTTAAAAATCTATCGACATTTCAAATTATAGTTCATCGTTTCGCAAACATATTTTTGATAAGAAGGAAATAAGAATTGTAAGTATAGAATAGTTAAATCAAAGCAATTATACTTTGATTATAAGTCTTTTATGAAAATTGATGACTAAAAGATATGGAAAGTAATCTTAGATTTTTGTGTGTAAATTTAATAGGTTAGTCATCTAGGAGAATAGGAAATTTGATAATCAAAAATTGTTTTCTCCTCACTACATATAAATAATAAACAAATATGATACCAATTAATATTTATTTGTATATGAATTGTTTGAGGGGAA
>CAYMSC010000097.1:0-16504 GCA_964392805.1 uncultured Saprospiraceae bacterium | reverse complement strand
TTACTTCTTTTAGTCTACCAATAAAATTGGGCGACCGAATTTTACTAATTGATTATGAAGACATTACACATTTAAAAGCCGAAGAAAAATACATCCGTGTTTTTACCAATAATGGCAAGAGTTATTTAAGTGATGGTAGTTTAGGAAAGTTAAGTGAACGCTTACCCGACTATTTTATACGAGTTCACCGGTCAGCTATCATTAATCAAAATTTTATTAAAGAGGTGCGTAAATTTTTTAAAGGAAAATTAATTTTAGTATTAAACGATAGGAAAGAAACTGCGATTACTACAGGGGAGACGTATTCTAGCAAGATTCGGAAATTGCTGGGGCTTTAGATTCAAGCAACTCTACAACTAAAACGCCGAAAACTCCACCACATGCAGTCCCGGATTGGCACTATTATATAACATATTCAATTTCAAATACCTCACTTCTGTTGTTTCAATTTTATGAGCTTGCCCTTCATCAGTCGCTATCTCCAAATTTTCACTAGCATCTACCAAAGTGGTCCAATTTTCGCCATCCGTCGAGCCTTCAATCGTATATTGATAATAACGATGACCATCCCAGAAAGTATAAACTTTAAATTCACTGACAGGTTCCATTTTTTCCAAATCCACTTGAATCCAATTATTGCCATTGGTATGGTCGCCCCATTGTTCCCAAAGGGTCACTCGACCATTCGTTGCAGCATCTGCGACGTTAGGTCTTAAATTTTGGTTAGAAGCGGTTGTTGGTTTATTAGTAGTTAAGCTCGGTCTATTTTTTAATAAAAAATAACTTGCACGAAACGGTGCACCAATCTTTTTCCGCTTTTTATTAAATAACTGTGCATGAAGATGAGTTGTTTTTTTAATTGGAATAGGCGATTCATAAACAGCAGCATTTTTAGTAATTTTACCACCATCTAGGGTGTATTTAATCGTAGCATCTGGATAAGGACTTGTCAATGTAATCGTCATTTCTTTTTCAAAACGATGCTTTGCCCAACTATTAGGTGGTAAATCTTTCTCCAGCCCAGCAGTAGAAATAGAAAGCGGTTGATGAAAATATTTTTTCAACATCGGTAATCCTACCATTTTTCCTTTTTCATTAAAGGCGGCTATTTGGAGCATAGTCGTTTTATCGAGTATCAATGGCTTTGTATAAAGCCTCGAATTTTCATCAAGTCGTTGCTTGCCTAAAGCATATCTTATAGTCAAATCTGGATAATTTGCAGTAAGTTCGATTATTAATTTATCCTCAAACCAAAGGTGTTCATTAAAATTACCTGCTTGCCAATTGGGATATTGTAAACCTTTAGCTGTCAAAGTAAATGGTTGTAATAATCGACTTAGCTTTATATCACTTTGAATTAGACTTTTATTAAATTTCACTAAATCATCTGCTTTTCCTTGCCATAGATGGGCATTCATAGCAGGAATTCTTTTTCGCAAACGATGTAATTCATTCCATTGGCTTTGTTCCCATGCGCACATTGTACCCCCTAAGATATTGTCAGTAGATGGCAATTCGTAGCCTACAAAATCACCTGTGTTTGCCCAACTTTCCCAACGTCGAAGATTCCATTGTTGATAAATATAGTCTACTGACCACTTTCGATTATTGACCACATATAAGGGTTTAAAGGAAGCATTGATAATTTTATAGCCATCTTTTTCCAATTGTTCAGGTTTATAATATTGGGGTTCCCAAAGCATAACTATAACATCTTGAGGGATTTCAATTATTCCTTTTTCACTAAAACCAGCCCAAACGATGGTCTGCTTACCCTTTGCCTTAATCATTTTGTTCATTCGAACGATAAAATGTCGGAATAACTCTTTGATTGTAGGAATATCGTTGGCTTCCATATACGCTTTAGCTTCGGGATCTTTATCAATACCTGTAAAAAAGGCCTCGTCACCACCGATATGAATATATGGAGAATGGGTAAAGATTGCCGCTACCTCTCCTATCAATTTATCTAAGGCTTCATAAGCAGTTTCCTTGCCGATATTAATAGTATAGGGGTTTCCTGCGAGGTCAGCAATACCAAAAACTTCAGGCATATTTTTAATAAACTCACTAGAATGTCCGGGGACATCAATTTCAGGTACTAAAACCACCCCTCTTTTGTAAGCAAATTCATTCAAATCTTCCAAGTCTTCCCTGCTATATTGTCTTCCATCAGTAGCCAAATAAGGATAAGTTTGGGAAGGAAAAGTTATGGATTGGTCATCGGTCAAATGCAGATGCAAATAATTAATTTTATACCATTTGCAGAGGATAACCAATTCTTCTAAGACAGCAATATCATGCCATGCCCTAGCCACATCGACCATCAAACTACGATAGGCTGTTTTAGGTTCATCTTGAATAATAAGTTTAGGAACTGCTACTGCATCTGTCAATAAATGAAAAAGGGTCACTGCTCCCATAGATACCGCCGCATAACTACCTCCCTTAATTTTAATTTGGTCATCAATGATTAATTCATAACTTTCTTTAGCCAATGTAGCATCAATAGCTAACCGAAGAGAAGGGATTTTTTCTCCATTATTCCCGCCAGTCTTAATACCCGTTAGCAAATAAAAGTCCTCCCTAACTATTTTGGCTAGGGGATTAAGGATTTCATCATCAATACTAATATTAAAGCTATTTATAAGGCTAAGCATCCCTGTTTGGGGTTGTATTTCTTGTGGAGTGGGAACAACAGTCAATTCTACCTCTTGTATTGGGGTCCCAGATTCGCAAGCCCATAAAAGGCAAAAAAATAAGATTAAAGGAAAGTTAGGTTTCATCGGACAATTTTAAGTCTATTTTTTGGGCTTGGCAATAGTAACGCATTTGTTGGTGCGAGGCTCCAGCCTCGTTCCTTTATTTTTCCGCCTCTGACGGGCGTAGCTATTGCTATCAGAACTATCCCGCCGAAGGGGAATTTTAGTCGAGAGGCAGCCGAATATTTGATACGAAATTCGAGGCTCGCATGCAATACTAATCCAGCATTACATTTGATACTCCTCCAGAGTATCTATTCCAAAAATGGTTTAGAATAAATAACCTGCCCACTCACACCTTCCAAAGCATCAGGGGTCAAACCAAGTACCATGGAACTTCCTGGAGTTGCTTCAAAAGGTAATTTGACACCATATTTTTGCATCGATTCGTAACCAAAACGAGGGTAATACGCTTTGTGGCCAAGTAATACCACAATTTTGTGTCCTAATGCTTTAGCTTTTTCATGCGCCGCTCTAATCAATTGACTACCAATACTTTTTTTATGTAATTCTGGTAAAACAGCAACAGGACCTAATAGTAAGGCATCAAACAATTGCTTACCATCATCAATTTTTACTTTAGATAAGATGATATACCCGACTAATGCTCCGTCCAATTCTGCTACTAGGGATAACTCCCGAATAAAAGCTTCGTCTTTCCGCAATTTTTCAACAATGAATTGTTCTGTATGGCTACTGTATTTCATTTCTTTAAAAGCTTGCGTTACTATTTGAAAAACAGTTGCATGGTCTTTTGCTTGTTCTTGTCTAATATGAATTTTCATAATAAAAGGTATGTATTTTTAGTAATTGACCAATTAGTTTATGAATATAAAGATAAATTTTTACCTTGAGTCTCAAATTTAGTTTATTGTAACTACTCAGGAGTCAGATTTCAGGAGTCAGGTGTCAGAAGTCCCTGCAAATTAGAATTATTTGTTCTTTAAATTTAACGAATGCTAATATTTAATGCTTCAATTACTATAATTTCAGCCATTTTAGTTCTATCTGACTGCTGACCTCTGACTCCTCGTTCCTGACATCTGAGTAGTTACAGTTTATTTATCAACAAAACAAAAACGAAGAATTATGTTAATGGCTTTAAAAGTAATTTTAGGATTAATCGGCGGTTTATTAATCTTTTTAGGTGGACGTTGGATGTTCGCACCAGATAGTATTATGAAAGAACATGATATTAGTGCCAGTAGTTCCACTGGTAGGAATTATTTAAGAGGAGATATTGGTGGTTTATTAATAGGCGGAGCAATCGCCATTTTTATGTTTTTATACCAAGGTATTACTTGGGCTTTTCCGCTTATTGTTCTTATGGGTTCTGTTATTTTAGGCAGAGTCGTCAGCTTAATAGCAGATGGAAAAAGCAAGCAAGGCATGATAGCTATAGCCGTAGAATTAGTGATTATCGCTTTAATTGTAGGTATAGCAGGACTTTCTTAGAGGAAGCAGAAAAATAAAAAAGGCAGCCTTTTGAGCTGCCTTTAATTTTTCAGAAAGTGTTGTTCGAGTTCTGTGTTTGTTGTGTTTTGTTTGAGTAGTTTAAATAGTATAAGTCTTTATTGCATGCCTCTTTAACAAAAAGGAAAGGGAGGTCTAGGTCAGCCCTCCCTGCTCCCCAAAAAGAGTAATTAATTCCTAATTGGTTTGCAGGATAGTTAAAATCCTAATTTCAAATAAATTCCCAAATGTACTCTATTGCGAATAGCTAAAACTATGCCGCATCTTTAATGTACTTGTTCAAAATGTTTAAATTTTGGAAGGAAGGGAATTTATAAGTAAAGAAAAATAGAGTTGATTAGTCTACTAAATTTCTCTATCTTATAGACGGTAATCCTTCAGTAAAAGTCACTAAATTATAGAATTAAATTATAGTTTTTTTATAAGCAATTGAGCATCAAAGGTATTACACTCCGACAATGGATACTTCTTTATAGTTGGACCTTAGTTCGACAAGAACAAATTTATTAATAGTTTTCAATTGCATTAAAAGCTTGATTGTTAAACAAATGTACGAACTGCAAATTGCTAATTATTTACTGTCGACTAAATTAGATATTAGATTATTGGAAAGAATAGGAAGATTTAGGAAAAGAATAAAGCCTAAAAAAAATTATATAAATTAAGCCAAAATAATTTGTTAGTAGCAGTAAAAGAAGTACCTTTCAAATGTTTTTGGTTATATTAATTATTTTTCCGAATCGGGATCATAGTATATGATTCCCGATTCTTTCATTTAAGAGTAAATACCTCAATTACCACTACTTAGTATATAATTATTGAGTTGACACTCAATAATTTATACTAAGATACTTATTTCGTTTAACAAAACAAACAATTCGTGAAACAAATTATTCAAAATTAAAAACTAATAACCTTTTTACCTCGCCAACTGCTCTCGAATCTTCAACTGACTCGCCAATTGCATAGCGGAGATTTGATCGGGTGTAAAACTATATTCTTTTAGATAACAAGGTTTGTAATAAGACATATAATTATCCAAAAGCGGTTTATATTCATTTCCATTTTCATCCTTAAATCCAATCATCTCACAAATAGAATAATTAACATAAATTTCATAAAGAGAACCAGGATCTGGTGGTGTATCACAAATTCTATCTCCTGTTTGATGACAATTGCCTGCATCAAAAGCATCTTTTCCAAAAATATGTTCTTCAAAAGTGTGAAAAAGCCCAAAAAAATGACCAAATTCATGTGCGACTATTTTGAGGTCAGACAAATCAAATCGACTGAGCACCACATTATTAGCTCTTTCAGATAAAATGTAAGAAAATCCGCCAGTCCTTCCACAGCTAATACTATTGTTCTCCACCGTACAAAATGCTTTATCATGATCTAATATATAAATCGTTATCATATCTGCCACATCATTTTCTCCAGAAAAATTATCATAGAGATTAAAACTATTAGCAGATAGTTCCTCAATACTTAAATCAAGGCTTATTCTATCAATTTGGCTTAAATAAAAAACAAACCCAACAGGCTCAAACGCCTTATTTAAGTTTTGTACCAATCGTTGTAATTCTATTTCTTGAATAGTTTCCTCCTCTGAATCCTTTTGCACTAAACCAAACCTAATAGGGAATCGCATTATTTCGGCTGGCAGGACGGACTGCTTGATAGAATCGTTCTGCATTTGCAATCGAATCAATGCAGCATTGTGTTGGTCGGCGGATGTATATTCACAACTCAAATTACACCAACTCTTTGTTTCTTCTACTTGAGCAAAAAGCGCAATCCCTGGAAGAATAAAAAGAACCAATAAATAAATTTCATGAAACCGTTTTTGCATTTTAATGTGTTTTACTTAAAAGGAAGTTCTCCAAAAAGTCTAAGGAACGCGATAAAATAAATTTAGATTCTCGTCAAAGAAATAAGATAACTAAGTGATTCATTTTAAACAACTTATCTTATTTCTTTGACTCTAAAGAATCTGAATTTATTTTTATCTTACTACTAAGCTAAGCTTTCTGAACAAATTTAGCCGCATCGAACGACAAAATTTATTAGATAAAATTAATTTTTTAGGAAAAAAAACTATTCCGCCTAAATCGTTTCAATACCAACACCTATTAAATTGGATTAGTTTAGTTTTATTTTAATAAGATCCCTACCTTTACTGGCATAAAACACTAAAAACAAAACATGAAGAAGCTATTAAAGATTATCGGCTATATTATAGTAGCATTGTTTATTATCGCCCTACTCACCTATGGTTATTTTTATATCAAATGGAATAGTACTAGCAAAGACAATCTTGCACAATTAGGTGATGAGGCTCCAACTCTAACGATAAACGAATATACTTATCGGGATTTAAATAAAAATGGACAATTGGATATTTATGAAGATAGTCGAGCGCCAATCAGAGAACGCATAGAAGATTTATTGGCACAGATGACCCTCGAAGAAAAAGCGGGACTCATGTTTATCACAATGATGTCAACAGGGAATGATGGTGAATTGATGGAAATCCCAAGTCTAACAGATCCTATTTCGCTTATATTTGGTACCAACTCAACGATGATCGTTCAGAAAAAAATGAACCATTTTAATTTATTGATGACCCCTCCCCCAGACTTATTAGTCAAATGGCATAACAAGCTACAAAAAATGGCGGAGCGTACCCGATTGGGCATCCCTGTAACGATTGCCTCTGACCCTCGACATGGTACGAAACAAAACGTGGGCGCAGGAATAGCTGAGAAAGAATTCTCCCAATGGCCTTCCCCTTTAGGTCTAGCCGCTATTAGAGATACATCTGTCACTAGAGCATTTGGCAATATTGCTCGACAAGAATTAATGGCAACAGGTATTCGTTTGACTTTATCTCCAATGGCAGATTTAGCTACCGAACCTCGTTGGGGAAGAACCGACGGCACTTTTGGGGAAGATGCTCATTTAAGTGGACAACAGACAAAAGCTTATGTTTTAGGTTTTCAAAATGGTTATGAATTAGGGCCTCGAAGCGTAGCTTGCATGACCAAACATTTCCCAGGTGGTGGTCCACAAAAAGACGGAGAAGATGCCCATTTTGAATATGGTGCAGACCAAGCCTATCCCGGCAATAATTTTGATTATCACTTGCTTTCTTTTGAGGCTGCTTTTGCCGCTAACACTGCCCAAATTATGCCTTATTATGGCGTACCGCTTGGACAAACTAGTGAGGAGGTAGCTTTTGCTTTTAATAAAGAAGTCATTACCGATTTACTGCGAGGGAAGTATGGATTTAATGGCGTAGTTTGCTCAGATTGGGGGGTTATTTCCGACAGTTTTATGAAGCCTGCTTCTGCATGGGGAGTAGAAGATTTGACTCTTGTAGAACGAATCGCCAAAGCCATCAACGCAGGATGTGATATGTTTGGAGGAGAAGACAAACCAGAATTGGTCGTCGAAGTCGTAAGAAATGGAACAATTCCTGAATTTATTATAGACATATCTATTCGTCGAATTTTACGAGATAAATTTAAGTTGGGCCTATTTGACAATCCTTATTTAGCGGAAGACAGTGCTAAAAATGTGGGCAATGCCGAATTTAGAAAAAAAGGACGAGCTGCTCAAAGACGAGCAATCACTTTATTAAAAAATGACAAGAATATACTGCCATTAGCTGCTGATGCGAAGATCTATATACAAGGTTTAGATAAAAATGCCGCTAAGCCATTTGCCCAGGTAGTAGATTCGCCTGCTGAAGCAGATTTTATCATACTAGGTTTAGAAACACCAAAAGGTAAACCTAAAGGGAGTGCCATTTTAGAAAATTTCTTTGAAAGAGGGCGATTAAATTTTACCGAAGCAGAAAAAGCGGATTTGATTCCATTGATTGAGCAAAAACCAACGATAACGGTATTGACGATTGGTCGTCCGCCAATTGTCCCAGAAATCAATGCTAAAAGTAAAGCAGTCTTAGCTGACTTTTACTGTGAACATGAGGTGATTTTTAAAATTATTTTTGGTAAATATTCCCCGCAGGGCAAATTGCCGTTAGAAATACCTTCTTCTGTTGAAGCTGTGAAGAATCAAATGGAAGATATGCCCTATGATTCTAAAGACCCTTTGTATAAATTTGGGCATGGGTTGTCTTATACATCGCTATTGGGAAAGTCAGATTGACATTTCATCGTTTGGCGACCATATGGCAAAGTGTTTATCAAAATTTATCATTCAGAATTAAGTCTAATAATGGTACAAAAAAATAAATGGATAATAGCAATTATAGTAGTTTTACTGACCTCTATTGAGATAAACCTGTTGGCTCAAAAGAATCAGCCTAATATCATCTTCATCCTAGCTGATGATTTAGGGTACGGAGATTTAGCCTGTTATGGACATCGCCATATCAAAACGCCGCATCTTGACAAGTTAGCCGATGAGGGTGTCAAGTTCACCAATTTTTATAGTCCTTCTCCTTTATGTTCGCCCGCTCGTGCTGGTTTTTTAACAGGAAGAACACCTTATAGGACAGGTATTAAAAGCTGGATTCCACAAGGACAAGCTATTTATTTACGCCAAGAGGAAAGAACTATAGCAACAATCTTAAAAGAACAAGGCTACCAAACTTTTTTGGCAGGTAAATGGCACTTGAATGGAGGACTAGCAGATAAAAAGCATACCCAACCTCAAGACCATGGATTTGATAAATGGTTGGCCTTACACGCTTTTGCACTGCCGACACATAAAAATCCTAACAATTTCTTTGAAGATGGAAAAGCAATGGGAGAGATGGAAGGATTTAGTGCAGATATTGCCGTCGATAAGTCTATCGAATATTTGACCAATAGAGATAAATCCAAGCCTTTTTTCCTGTATTTGCCGATGGCAGAAGTCCATTCAGAGATAGCCAGTCCCGATAATTTTAACGCCCAATATAGTCAATTTACAGACGGAGAAATTGATTTAAAAAATCTAAAAAATCGTGGACCAGGAGAATATTATGCCAATGTGGCTTATATGGATGACCAAATTGGTCGCTTATTGACAACATTGGACAATATGAATTTGAGGGAAAATACGATTGTCATTTTTACGAGCGATAATGGACCTGTGACTAGCGATTGGCGCAGGTGGTGGGAAGTCAATATGTACGGAGAAACGGGTGGTTTAAGAGGTCGGAAAGCAGATTTATACGAAGGAGGTTTGCGAGTGCCTTGTATGATTCGCTACCCTAATCATATTCTCCCAGGTTCATTAACCCATGAACCTGCACATGGATATGATCTTTTGCCAACCATTTGTGGTTTACTAAATATTCCAACACCAACTGACCGAGTAATAGATGGCATCAACCTCTCTCCTATTTTTGATAATCAAATATTGGATAGAAATAACCCATTGTTTTGGGCTTTTCAAACTCGGCCAGGCGATGCACCAGAGGGTTATTTATATGCAGTCAGAGATAAAAAATGGAAGTTAATCAGCAATAAAACAATAGAAAAGACACTACTTTATAATTTGGACACAGACCCTTATGAGACAAAGGAATTGAGTCAACAGCATCCCGAAGTAGTACAAAAACTGACGGATTTTATTAAAAAACAAAAGGAAAGTATTCAAAATGACTCACTTCGACCAAAATCCAAAACAGCAAGCACAAAAGAAGTCACCATTTTATATACTAATGATATTGAAAGTGTCTACGACCCAATTGATGCCTATTGGAATGATACCATTCAACGTATTGGTGGCATGGCACAATTGGCTACTTTAATTGATCAAACTAGAGCACAAGAACCATTAAGTTTTCTCTTTGATGCAGGTGATATTTTTACAGGAGCATTATCAAAAGCCACTTATGGGAAATTGCCTTTTGACCTTTATAGTAGTATGGGCTATGAATGTATGACTTTGGGCAATCACGAATTTGAATACGGTTGGCAAAAATTATTAGACAGTAAACAAAGAGCAAGATTTCGAGTGCTTAACGCTAATATTTTTTATAAAAACACGGACATCAATTATGGTCAATCTTATACCATTTTAGAAAAGGGCGGTGTAAGAATTGGTTTGATAGGGGTGATGGGCGTAGAAGCTTTTAAAAATACGATCTATCCCGGTAATGTCAAAGAATTAGAAGTGCGCCCACCGATTCCAATTGTACAACAATTAGTGAATCAATTAAAGTCAGAAGTAGATGTAGTGGTAGTTTTGACCCATCAAAATAAATCTGCACCGATGCAATCAGATAAAGAAGTGGATTTACAAGTACAAAGAGGTTTTGATGAAGATTATGAAATGGCAGGTGCCGTCGAAGGGATTGATGTTATTTTAGGCGGTCATTCTGACCATGGTCTTTGGCAACCTGTTAAACATCCCAAAACAGGTACGTTAATAGGAATCACTTTTGGCCAAGGAAAATATTTGGGCTATATGAAATTAGCGATTGATAAAACCACTAAAAAAGTACATTTAAAAGAAGGAAAATTAATCCCTGTTATAGCAGATAAATTAGCTCCACATCCAGTAATTAAAACGTTGATTGATAAAACTAGAAGCGCTCATCCACAGCTAAGCAAAGTGATTGGTAACAATCTAAAAACAGGCTATCGAAAATACAATCGACCTTCAAATTTGGGGCATTTCATTGCGGATGTAGTGAAAAAAGGTGCTAAAGCAGATATTGGAATGGTCAATCCTGGTAGTATTCGAGCGGATTTAGATGTAGGCGATATAACCGTGGAAGAAATCGTTAATATTTACCCTTTTATTGATGAATTAATTACCGTAGAAATTGATGGAAAAGCATTAACAGAACTGTTAGAATACAGTGCTAGTTTGGCCTATGGTTTAGTACAATTTTCTGGTTTAGGCCTTCAATATGATTTTCAAAAACCTATTGGGCAACGCATTCAAAAAGCTAGAATTAATGGCAAAAAGATAAAAGATAAGCAACGTTATACAGTTGCTTGTAGTGCTTTTGTAGCAGGAGGTGGGGATGGTTTTTCGATGTTAAAAAATGGAAAGGTATTGGCTAAAAGCGATAAGAAATTTATTGATTTTTTATTGGACTACATTAAAGAGGAAGAAGATATTCTGTTACCTGATGTAAAATAATAGATTTCTTATTCTGTGTACTTTCATTTAGAGCTTGTTGGGAATTTCCAAAGGATAAATTTCTAACAAGCTCTAATCTTATGCCATTACTCAATAATAATTTTTGCAATACGATAAAACACATCCACCCCATAAGGCGTAATTTCATCAGGAAAATCATAATTATTATGATGCAAAGCAGGCGTATCTGCACCTGCTCCTAAACCAAACATCGCACCAGGAATATGTTCGGTAAACAGTCCATAATCTTCTCCCCATTGAAAAGGGAAAGGTTTGTCTGCATAATCAAAGCCTTGTTGTGCCGCAGCCTGTTTTATACAATTTACTGCATATTCTTTGTTAATACTAGCCGCAAAATAGTGAATCCAATCTAAGGTAAAAGTCAAGTGATTTTCTTGGCAAACATCTGTAATTAATTGCGTTAATTTTTCTTTAGCTAAGTTTAATTTTTCTTTTGTCCAACAACGAATCGTATAATGCAATTCTCCTTCTCCCGCTGAAATACCGTAATCTTTTGACCCAATCTGGGTGTAAATAGTCGTAAATTTCATATAATCTTTATGCGCCAAATCGGGCTGGTGCCATTGATGAACTTGCTGTATAATGTGGGCGATGGCTTTATCAGGATTGATACCATTTTCTGGTTGGGCTGCATGTGCTTGTTTACCTTGCATTTTAATCACTAAGCTAATCACCGCAGGATTAAAAGTGCCTTTTCGGCAAACAATTTGCCCTTCGGGAAAGCCTGGTACATTATGCAAAGCAAAGGCATAATCGGGTCGAAGTTGGTCAAATTTTTCATCTTCAAGAACTGCCTTTGCCCCCATTCCAATTTCTTCTGCTGGCTGAAAAAGCAAAATTACTTTCCCCTTTTTTAAAGGATATTGCTGTAATTTCTGGGCTACCCCCATCAAAATAGTCGTATGCCCATCATGTCCACATTTATGGGAAACTCCATCATAAACCGATTTGTGTGGAAAGTTATTAGCTTCTTGAATAGGCAAAGCGTCTGTATCTGCTCGAAATAAGACTCTTTTTCCGCCATTGCCAAAATCGTAAATTGCCGCTACGCCATGACCGCCTAAATTTTCAATAATCCGAGTGGGTTGAAAAGATTTGAGCTTTTGAATAATTCTTTGAGCAGTCGCTTTTTCTTCACCTGACAACTCTGGGTAGGTATGTAATTCTTTGCGAAAATTGGCTAGGTCTTGGTACATATAAATTGAGTTCTATAAAATAATATGTTCGTTAATTTTGAATGCTGAATATCGTTAAAAATAATTCATTACCGCACACTTTTTACTGAATCACGCACTTCGCTACGCTTTACGTCCCTTTGAAAATGACTCATCCAGAACTAAATTACATAAAAATGAAGCTAATAACTCGACTATTCCGTATCGAAAGAATACCTTTAAATAAAAGTATTAAAATATATTATCTTTACCCTGTTTTTTATTAAAGTAATATTCAACAAAATTACACTGCCCTACTAAAAAATAAAACTAAATTATCATGTCAACTATCACATCAGAAACCATAGAAAAAAGTACTAAAACTGACCGATTCGAAGCACCTGATTATTATCAGCTAGATGAATTATTATCGGAAGAACATTTATTAGTACGCTCTGCTGTTCGAGATTTTGTCAAGCAAGAAGTTTCGCCAATCATCGAAGCCTATGCAGAAGCAGGAAAATGTCCTGTTCATTTATTCAAACAAATGGGTGAATTAGGGGCATTAGGGCCAAGTTTGCCAGAAAAATATGGTTGTGGGGGCATGGATGAAATCGCCTATGGTATCATCATGCAAGAATTGGAAAGAGGTGATAGTGGTATTCGGTCAATGGCATCGGTACAAGGGTCCTTGGTGATGTACCCAATTTATAAATATGGTTCGGAAGAACAACGCATGAAGTATTTACCCAAATTAGCCAAAGGAGAAATGATTGGTTGTTTTGGTTTGACAGAACCCAATCACGGGTCTGACCCAGGTTCTATGCTGACCACCTTAAGAGAAGATGGCGAAGGTGGATATATTTTGAATGGCGCAAAAATGTGGATTACCAACTCCCCTATCGCTGACATAGCTGTTGTATGGGGACGGGTAGAAAATGGACCGATTAAAGGGGTGATTGTAGAAAAAGGCATGACAGGTTTTTCTGCCCCCGTCATCAAAGGAAAGTGGTCTTTACGTGCCTCCATCACAGGAGAATTAGTTTTTGAAAATGTACGTATTCCAAAAGAAAATATCTTACCCAATGTTCAAGGTTTAAAAGGTCCATTGGGTTGTTTGTCCAAAGCGAGGTATGGTATTTCTTGGGGAGCTATCGGCGCAGCGATGGATTGTTATGATTCCGCCTTGCGATATTCCAAAGAACGAATTCAGTTCAATAAGCCGATTGCGCAATTTCAATTGACGCAGAAAAAATTGGCAGAAATGATTACCGAAATCACCAAAGCGCAATTACTATCTTGGCGATTAGGAACGCTTGCGAATAAAGGAAAAGCAACGCCTGCCCAGATTTCTATGGCAAAGCGAAATAATGTAGATATGGCAATAAAAATTGCTAGAGAAGCTCGGCAAATTCATGGAGGCATGGGTATCACAGGCGAATATCCAATGATGCGCCATAGCATGAATTTGGAATCCGTGATTACCTATGAAGGTACGCATGATATACACTTGTTGATTACGGGGATGGATATTACGGGACTGAATGCGTTTAAGTAAGAAGAACAGAGAGACTATTAAGAATTAGGTAGGTCGTTTACCGAAAATCATACATCATAAATCTGTGTAGTTTGAGTTCTTAAGCAAGCTTTCCTAAAATATAGGATGGATTTATGGTGTATGATGTATGAATTCTGATTTATGATTTTCGGCTCAGAATCAAACATTTAAGAAGCCTGAAAATACTGGGGAATAAAAAATCTCTTCATTACCAAGCAAATCTCTACGCTCTCAGCGAAGCAGTCTATACGCTCTACTCTAAAAAATAAAAAAATGACAAAAACAGAAACGCCAATTATTCAATATAAAAAAGGAAGACTTTCTAAAAAGAAATTAGTCGCCCTCTATGAAGGTATTGTAAAACCTAGAATGATAGAGGAAAAAATGCTCCTTTTATTGCGGCAAGGAAAAATCAGTAAATGGTTTTCGGGTATTGGACAAGAGGCGATTGCAGTTGGGGTTGGGATGGCATTAGAAAGCGATGAGATTATCTTTCCAATGCATCGAAATTTAGGCATTTTTACGAGTCGAGCCGTGCCGCTGGCGCGCTTATTTGCGCAATGGCAAGGCAAGGTGTCTGGTTTCACCAAAGGTAGAGACCGTTCTTTTCATTTTGGGACATTGGAGTATTCGACGGTAGGAATGATTTCTCATTTGGGTCCACAATTGTCTTTGGCAGCAGGTGTTGGATTAGCGCATAAATTAAAAGGAGAAAATAAGGTTAGTTTAGCTTTTACAGGGGAAGGTGGAACAAGTGAAGGTGAATTCCACGAAGCATTGAACGTGGCAGCCGTTTGGCAATTACCTGTGATATTTTTGGTAGAGAATAATGGATATGGTTTATCCACGCCAACTAACGAGCAATATAATTGTGCGCATATCTCTGACAAAGGCATTGGCTATGGGATGAAATCAGTGCGAATTGATGGAAATAACATTATCGAAGTGTACCAAACCATCAGCAAGTTAGCCAAAGAACTTCGGGCCAATCCAGAACCAGTTTTATTAGAGTGCGTCACTTTCAGACAAAGAGGTCACGAAGAAGCAAGTGGTGTAAAATACGTGCCAAAAGACTTAATGGCTTATTGGAAAGAAAGAGACCCTGTTCATAATTTTGAACAATATTTATTAAGCGAAGGAATAATTAATGAAGCCCATATTGAAAAACTAAAAGCAACTATCAAAGCAGAAATAAACGAAGCCATTGACATTGCATTTTCAGAAGACGTACCTACTGCCGATGTGCAAACTGAACTCATAGATTTATACAAAGCTCACGATACATCTGCCGTTTTACCAGCTACTTCTGCCACCAAAGAAATTAGATTTATTGATGCCATCACCGAAGCTTTGGAGACAGGCATGAACCGTTATGATGATTTGGTTTTAATGGGTCAAGATATTGCTGATTATGGTGGCGTATTTAAAATAACGAATGGCTTTTTAGAAAAATATGGTGCTGGACGAGTGCGAAATACACCTATTTGTGAAAGTGCGATTATTGGTGTTGGTTTAGGCTTGAGTTTAAAAGGCATGAAAGCAATGGTAGAAATGCAGTTTGCTGATTTTGTCACTTGTGGTTTTAATCAGATTGTCAATAACCTAGCAAAGTTGCATTATCGTTGGGGGGCAAATGCCGATGTAGTGGTGCGAATGCCTTGTGGCGGAAGTGTGGGCGCAGGTCCTTTTCATTCTCAGACCAATGAGGCTTGGTTTTTCAAAACACCCGGTTTAAAAATTGTCTATCCTTCTAATCCTGCGGATGCCAAAGGTTTATTATTAGCTAGTTTAGCCGACCCTAATCCTGTCTTATTTTTCGAGCATAAGGCTTTATACAGAAGTTTGACGGGGGAAGTGCCTACCGATTATTATACCCTTGAAATAGGGAAAGCTAATCTAGTGCAAGCAGGCACACAAGCTTCTATTGTTACCTATGGATTAGGGGTGAAATGGGCGACCGAAGTTGCTGGAAAATTAGGTCTATCTATCGACATTCTGGATTTAAGAAGTCTCGCCCCTTTAGATTACGAGGCTATTGAAACGACGGTTAAAAAGACAAATCGGGTTCTTATTTTGCATGAGGATACTTTAGTAGGAGGCATCGGCGCAGAACTCTCCGCTTATATTGCTCAGCACTTGTTTAAGCATTTGGATGCGCCTGTGATGCGAGTGGCGAGTATGGATACGCCTATTCCTTTTGCGAAGTCTTTGGAGAAGCAGTTTTTGCCTGTGGAGCGGTTGGAGCGGGTTTTGGGGGAGTTGGTGGAATATTAGAGCAAGTATTAAGGGTGTACTTAACAAAAGTAGACAAAGCTATCAGAATGAAAATAAATGAAATAATGGAAGAAAAGACTAATATCAGTTTTAAAATATTTCTCTACCGTACACTTTTTGAAAACGCCGCTTTTGGCGACTAAAACATGGGG
>CAYMSC010000096.1:6204-16588 GCA_964392805.1 uncultured Saprospiraceae bacterium | reverse complement strand
CTAATGCGGTAATCAACTGTCCTGTTATTTGTCATCCTTTCCAAGGGGAGAATGTAGCAGCAGGTGCATTAAATGCTGGAGGAGTATTTACAACTAGTGGTGCAACTTCAATTAGTGTTTGTTCTGGCGATAATGTAAGCAACATTGTTCAGTTTGCTAACAATTCAAACAATAGTCCAGATGTACAATATGCCTACATTTTCACTTATGAAGATGGAACGATCGGTGGCTTATTACCAACAGGATTAATTGAATTTGAAGGAAGTCCAACTTTAAATGGACGAGTGTATGGTATTGCCTTCACAGGGGATATTACTTTCCAACCTTGGGATAATATTGCAACAACAACATTGTCTAATGGTCAATTTGATTTAAGTACTAATTTTGTATCTGTTAATATCCAAAATGGAGGTTGTACGGCTGCATCTGACACGGAATTCTCTTCGGCTAGTGATAGAAGTAGGGCACGTAATCTTGAAGGTATGGTTCAATTGACATCAGAAGGTATTATTCCTGCTATTGCTGCAATTGCTGTTGCGCAAGACAATGATATTGCTGTTTATCCTAATCCAACTTCAGGACAAATTTCTGTGGACCTTGGTTCATTAGATTTGACGAGTGATGTTAATATCATTGTATCTGATTTGTCTGGAAGACAGTTAACCGAACAGAAAATTGATGATGGAAGTGGTTCTATTATCAGTATGGATATTTCTAATTTACAAAATGGTTTATACTTTATTTCTGTACATTCAGAAGACAGAAGAATCTCAACTGTAAGAGTACCATTAGTGAAATTAAACTAAATCACAATAGCGTACTATTATAAATTTTTTAGGTTAGAGGCGTTGAGAGTAATATACTCTCAGCGCCTTTTTTCGTCCGTCAAAGATAGAATCCGCATAAAAAGTTGCAGTTTTCCTGAATGCTATCGTATCTTACCAATTTAGAAATTAAATATTTACCAAAAACAAATATTTTTATTTTGAAAGATATAAAAAGTACAATAGGGCTATGTTTAGCAATATGGCTAAGCACATTTTTCGGGGCAACCGCCCAAACTATTCACCTCAATGAAATTGCTTCGACCAATGCCGTATTTCAGGATGAAGATGGGGAAACCAGAGATTGGATAGAATTATATAATCAGTCAGATGCCACAATTTCTTTACAAAATTGGTCTATAACGGATGATATTACCGAAACTCAAAAATGGACATTCCCCGAAATAACCATTGAGCCTAAAGCATTTTTCACCCTTTTTGCTTCGGGCAAAGACCGAACTGTACCGCTTACTTACCGCAATGTTATTCAACAAGGAGATGCTTGTAAGTATATTATACCAAATAGCCTAACAAGTAATGATTGGCGAATGCCTTCTTTTGAGGATAGTACTTGGAATAATGGACAAACGGGTATTGGATATGGAGATGGAGATGATGAAACGGTAGTACCTAATGGGACTCGTTCCGTTTTTTTAAGACAAAAATTTACGGTTAATACGCCTAGTCAAATCAAGGAAATCCTTTTACACATTGATTATGACGATGCTTTTGTAGCTTATCTGAATGGTCAAGAAATTGCAAGAGCCAATATACAAGGGGGCGCGTTTCCAGCTTTTACTACGAATCCGTCGGTTGACCGAGAAGCAGAATTATATCGAGGGGGGGAATTACAACGTTATCAATTAACTGATCTAAACGATTTATTGGTTACAGGAGAAAATGTATTGGCAATACAAGTCCATAATATTAACACCAATTCTTCTGACTTGACCATTATTCCATTTCTTACTTTAGCAGGTGAAGAATTAACGACGGGCAATGATTTACCTGAAATACTAAATATACCTGCTGCTTTTTACCACACCAATTTTAAGTTAAGCGATTCAGAAACAGTTTATTTGTTTGATGAAAATAAAGTATTACAAGATAGTTTGGCAATTCCCGTATTACCGAATAATGTATCTATTGGTCGTTTCCCTGATGGCGCAACGAATAGCGTTATTTTTGAACAAACGACACCAAATGCTGCTAATTCAGCGGTTAATTTTACAGGTGCCCTAACAGGCGAAGTACTTTTTTCAAGGAATAGTGGTATTTATGAAAATGGATTTGTGTTAAGCTTATCAACAGAAGAAGACGGAGCGACCATTCGATTTACAACGGATGGCTCCAGACCTAATGCAAGTTCTAATAGCTACCAAAATTCAATTTCCATTCAGCTCAATACGACGGTACAAGCAGCACTTTTTAAGGATGATTTTTTACCAAGTGAAATTTCAGCCAACACCTATTTGATAGATGTCAATCACGATTTGCCTGTATTATCATTGGCTTTTAAGCATGAAGATTTTTTTAGTGAGACAACGGGAATGTACGCTTTTGGAACAAATTACGAAACAGATTTTCCTCATTTTGGTGCCAACTTTTGGCAGGATTTAGAAAGACCCGTACAATTAACTTTTTTTGAAGCGGAAGAAGAAAAATTTAATACGGGAGCAGGAGCTAAAATTTTTGGTGGATGGAGCCGAGGCAATCCCCAACGGTCTTTATCCTTATTTTTCCGAAGTGAATATGGTGACAGCCAACTCAATTATCCCCTTTTCGAGGAACGACCTTATGAGGAATACGAGGCCTTGGTGCTGAGAAATTCTGGGAACGATTGGCAGCGAACCATGCTAAGAGATTTGACGCTGACAGGGTTGATGAAAAATTCTAAGGTAGATATTCAAGCAGGTCGACCAGTTGTGACTTATTTGAATGGAGAATATTGGGGGATTTATAATGTACGAGAAAAGATTAATGAGCATTATCTAGCTTCATTACATAATGTACCGACCGAAGATATTACTATTTTAGAAAAAGAGGCAAATGTAATTTTTGGAGACAATCAAGCCTACACTTCTTTAGTCAATTTTATAAGGGACAACAGTTTGGTAGTCAATAGTAATTATGAGCAGGTACTAGCTGAAATAGATGTCGAAAATTTTATTCAATATAATGTGGCTCAAATATATTTTGACAACACAGATTGGCCGGGGAATAATATTAAATTTTGGCGACATAAAAATGGAAAATGGCGTTGGATTTTGTTTGATACCGATTTTGGTTTTGGTATTTGGAATGCGGGACAATATACCAATAATACCTTAGATTTTGCGTTGAATCCTTTTGGTCCTGCCTGGCCTAATCCACCGTGGTCTACCTTTTTGCTGAGAAGGTTAATGGAGAATGAAATCTTTAAAAAGCAGTTTATCAATACGTTTGCAGATGAATTAAACACCAGATTTTTAGCCAATAATGTAAGAGCTGCTATTTCAGAAAATGAAGTAATTATTAATACAGAGATGTCAAAGCATATTAATAAATGGGGAGAGACGAGTCTATCGGCTTGGAGAAGCAAAGTAAACGACATGAAAAATTTTGCTAGTCAGCGGGTTACATTTACTAGAGCGCATATTAGGAGTCAATTCAATTTGCCCTCCCAAAAACTAGTCAATCTAGTCATTAACAATCCTGCGGGTGGTAGCATTCAACTCAATTCCATTCGAGTGACAGATGCCAATTGGACAGGCTTCTATTTTCCTACCGTGCCTATTAATTTGACAGCTGTTGCCAAACCAGGGTATAGCTTCTCGCATTGGTCAGGAGAAGTCAACTCAGAAGCAATCAGTCTTACTATTGACCCGAATAAAATTATCAATTTGACGGCTCATTTTACAGAAAATACAGCAGTAACTAACCAAAGTGAGGTGATTTTTAATGAAATTAATTATAATTCAAACGAAGAAACTGTGATTGGCGATTGGATAGAATTATTTAATAATGGAGGTAGCCAAGACCTCACAGATTGGCAGTTTAAAGACGATGATGATGAACATATTTTTCAATTTCCAGTAGGGACTATTTTAGCCGAAGGTGCTTATTTAGTTTTGACTAGAAACGCTGAAGCATTCACCACTCGATTTCCCAACGTGGATAATTATCTTGGTGATTTTGATTTTGGTTTAAGCAGTAATGGAGAATTCATTCGCCTCTTTGATTCCGAAGGAACTCTCGTAGATTCTGTCTACTATTTACCTGATAACGGTTGGCCCGAAGCAGCAGATGGCGAAGGACCAAGCCTAGAATTAGTAGATCCCAATAGTGATAATACGCTACCAGAAAGTTGGACCACCTTTAACGCCAATGGGACACCCGGTAGCGCAAATGGTATTAACACCTCCATCCACACACCTAATCCTTTAGCTGAATTTATAAGCATTAGTCCCAACCCATTTGAAGAGCGATTAAACATTCAAGTTGATTTGCCCAAGCGTAGTGATTTACAAATTGATTTATGGAGTATTAATGGGCAACTGCTACAAAATTTAGTACAACAAAAAAACGTACAACAACAGCAATTTGAATTAGTTATGCCTCCGATGCCTTCTGGCAACTATTTGATTAGTATTCAGGTAGATGGGGAGCGATTGGTTCGGAAGGTGGTGAAGTTGTAAGTAGTACTATATCATAAATCTAACTTTGAATTTGATGATGACTTTAAAACCTATTTAATGCGCTTGCAATATCATTGCATTGATTTTTGTTAGTATATTTGAGCTTATTAAATCTAGCATCATCAACTATGGATCAGGAACCACATGTACATACCTACGACGAACAAGGAAATATCACTTGCTGTACTTTAGACGAAAAGATAAATGCTAAAGCACCTACTGTATTAATTTCCAGAAAAAAGCCTCATTCACAGGAGGACGGACATGACCATAGTCATCACGATCATAGCCACAATCACGACCATGATCATGACCATAGTCATGGAGGTAATCCCTATGTTTTAGCAAGCATCAGTATTATATTGCTGCTATCAGGATTAGCGTTTGATTATTGGCTTAAACCTGATTTTTTTCAAGGTTGGATTAAAATAGCTTGGTATGTAGCTGCTTATTTGCCTGTGGGAATTCCTGTATTGCGAGAAGCAGTAGAAATGCTGATGAAAAAGGATGTTTTTAATGAATTTTTCTTGATGGGTATCGCTACGATTGGTGCTTTTATTATTGGGGAATACCCAGAAGGAGTGGCAGTTATGCTGTTTTATTCGGTTGGAGAATTATTTCAGATAGCGGCAGTTAAGCGAGCAAAGGGAAATATTCAAGCCTTATTAGATGTGCGCCCCAAAATAGCGAATGTTTTTAGAAATAATCAATTTGAAACAGTTCATCCAGAAGAAGTTCAAATCGGGGAAACGATTCAAGTCAAAGTAGGGGAGAAGGTGCCTTTGGATGGAATTTTAAATACGTCCAAAGCTGTTTTAAATACAGCAGCATTGACAGGAGAAAGCAAACCTCAAACTATTCGACAGGGAGCTAAGGTCATGGCAGGTGCTATTAATTTAGAAGGCGTAATTGATGTGGAAGTAGAGCATTTATTTAATGATAGTTCCATCGCTCGTATTTTAGAATTGGTACAAAATGCGACTGCTCGAAAATCAAAAACGGAGTTGTTAATCAGAAGATTAGCGAAGATTTATACGCCAATTGTTACTTATTTAGCGATTGCTATTTTTGTCTTGCCTTACTTTTTTGTGGACAATTATGATTATACTGATTGGTTGTATCGAGCCTTGATTTTCTTGGTCATTTCTTGTCCTTGTGCTTTGGTTATTTCAATACCATTGGGCTATTTTGGAGGACTCGGTGCTGCTTCTAAAAATGGTTTATTATTTAAAGGAGCAACCTTTTTAGACCAGCTGACAAAGGTGAATACTTTGGTGATGGACAAAACTGGAACGGTGACTAAAGGCGTTTTTAAAATAAAAGACATTGTGCTTTCTAATGATTTTGAGGAGGAATATTTTAGGAAACATCTTCTAGCATTAGAAGCTAAATCTACCCACCCGATTGCTAAGGCAATTATGGAATATGGACCTAATAGCAATTTGCCTACTGCTACAAATATTCAAGAAATTGCAGGAAAAGGATTGAAAGGCGAGATTGCTAATCAAACTTGGTTAGCGGGTAATGGAAAATTGATGGAGCAATTTGGTATTTCCGTTCCGAAAGAGACAGAGACTATTGTAGAAAGTGTGGTGCTAGTGGCAGTTGATGGACAATTTGCCGGTTATGTCACTATTGCAGACGAACTTAAACTCGACGCTAAAAAAAGCATTGCACAAATTAAAAAAGCAGGCATCAAACATTTAATGATGCTATCTGGTGATAAAAATTCAATTACTCAGCAGATAGCTAAAACGCTGGGTGTTGATAGCGCTAAAGGTGATTTATTACCAGAAGATAAACTCAAGGAGGTAGAGCAAATCAAGCAAGACCCAACTAAAGTAGTCGCTTTTGTAGGAGATGGTATCAATGATGCACCCGTTTTAGCAGTGAGTGATGTGGGGATAGCAATGGGGGCTTTAGGAAGTGATGTAGCCATTGAAACAGCCGATGTAATTATCCAAACAGACCAACCTTCAAAAATAGTAACAGGCATCAAAATTGCGAAGGCGACCCAATCCATTATTTGGCAAAATATTACCATGGCATTTGGTGTAAAAGCGATTGTTTTAATATTGGGGGCACTGGGAATGGCGACGATGTGGGCAGCGGTGTTTGCTGATGTCGGCGTTGCTTTTTTAGCTATTTTGAATGCAGTGCGTCTGCAATGGATGGAGTGGGAATGAATGATAATCAACATTTATCGAATCAAAGTAACCATTCCAGAAATAGCTCTTTCATTACCATCATCCATCAAGATATTAGCAGTATATAGATAGACTCCTGTGCTGACTTTTTTGCCTTGTGATTGCCCATCCCATCCTTTGTCTGCGTTTCTGCCCAAAGCGGTAGTTTGTCGATACACTTGATTGCCCCAACGGTCGATAATTGTTAAATCTTCCACTACAGATAATTCTTGTCCACCATTAATGGTAAAAAAATCATTGACACCATCATCGTTAGGAGAGAAAATATTTGGTATGTAAACCGCATAATGGGCTAATACGAGTTGTACGGTGCTGTCACAACCAAAACTAGAGGAAATGGTCCTAGTATAGGTCCCTTCCTCGTTAAATTTATGATTTCCAATATTAAAGGTTTCCCAAGGGAAGACTTTTACATTAACTGCTGTTGTTAAGTTATCATCAATGTTTAAGGTTAATTGAACAACACTATCACAATTATTGACTGATTTTAAGGTGTCCAAATAAGTGCCTGAAGTGGTAATTTGCTGATTATTAAAAGTAAAACTTTCTCCTTTGCAGATATTTTGAGTCGTCTGAGTTGAAAATTTTGGGACGGCAAAATCAAAAGGTTTAGTCTGACTACATTCCTCACTACTAGTTAAAACTACTGAGTATTGGCCTATACTTGGCTTTTGTTGTAATTGTGCTTGAGTTTCTCCTACAAGTGCTTCCCCATTTTTATACCATTGATAAGCGAGTGTATCATATTCTGGTATAAACAAAGCTAGTTCATCCGCACAAGGTTGGGTAGTAGCTTGTATATCAAATTCAAAAGCAGATTGTTCCGCCAATACCAGATTATCAAAAAAATAATAGGGACTCTCACTAGCAGAGCTTCGATGACAAGGAGGTCCAATCGCAATTGCACGAATATCATCCGATGGAGTGACGTTGATGACCATTTGTTTCCATTCATTCTGTCCACTCGCTCGTACCGCACCTAGCCTTGTCCAACCAGGGCCATTTATTGGACAACCAAATGTATTATCGCCATTACCAAAAGGTAGATTAGCGCAATCGGTTGTTCCAAAAAAAGTAATGTCGATGGGTGGAGAGTTAACAGGGGCCGTAAAACCTATATAAAATTGGAAAGTATAGGAAACACCCGCTCTCAAAGGAGCGGTTAAACAAGCACCAGCATACTCTTTCCAATTGGGATTATCTACATCATTATTTCCCGTATTTCCGCTATTCATTTGCGAAAAACGCCCATCTCGGAATCCTAATGCACCTTCCCCATCGGGTATTGGTAAAGGCATAGGAAGATTAGGCCAACCTAGCCAGCCACATTCATGGATATAATCAGTGGTAGGGGCAGAGGCCTGTATCCACGTTTCTGCACAACTCATTTGTGACCGATTAGTAGGACAGCAAGTTTGATTTTCAAAGGAAGGGTTTGGAATTAACGAAATAGGTTCTATTATTTGGCAGGCGCAATCTTCATCATTGAGGTCTATTAAGCCATCTTGGTCATCATCGACTCCGTTATCACATATTTCTGTGTTTTGTGCATACATTGATGCTGATGCACTTCCTCCAAATAAGAAGATAGTTAACAGCAGGAATCTGATTAGGGTGTTCATGGGCTTAAATTAGGTAGGAAAATTAAAATTTTGCTAGTTCCTGCTAAAAAATAATTAGGAAATGACGGCGAAAAGATAGTTCTGAATAGCAAAAGACAATATTTTTCACGACTAAAATGATTTTTGACTGATATTATCCAAAAAATATATGTTAAGATGTATCGTATTTATTAGGGTTTTAAGAACTTTGACATATAATTTAAGTATATTTATAATATATATTTAGGTTTATAGATTTTATTTGAGCATTTCCTCCTGCTCTTTTTTTAAACAATTTAACAACAGACCATGAACCGAACACCTTACTACACTTTACTTTTCTCTTTATTATTTTTGATAACTGGATTTTTTAATCCACTAAATGCTCAAGCAACATTTGAGGATTTTCCGTGGTTAAATGATATTATTAACACCGCAGATTGTTGTCAAAATCAAAACATTACTGCTTACCAATCTGGAATTTTTACTTTTGTTTATATTGAAAAAGGACTTGATTGCGGGGATATAGAAGGAGAGCTATACTTTCAAGATGGCACTTTTTATTGCACAGATATTAATGGTATGGATTGTCGAGCAGCGTATGGGCTTACAGAAGATAATGCAACATTGCTTTGGGAATGTGCACCAGAGATGAGTACTATTTTTTCTATTTGCCTAGGTGATTCGGTTTTTCTTCCTGCTATACAAGATTTTCCAGTCCCTCCCTTACCGCCTGCTGGACCAAATGGGGAAACGATTACGGCACCTTGTCACCCACAATTATCTAGGATAGAAATTGTTCCTGCCGAAAATAGCACGGCGAATGATTTAAAAGGCTTTTATGTTACGCCAACTGAAACTACCTTTTATGAATTGGTGAGTTCGGGAAATTGTGGTGGACCAGATGCAGCTAATTTTGATGAACAGATAATAGCTTATGAAGTGATTGTTGAAAAAAATTGTATTAGCGAAAGGCAAATTTGCGACAATATCTTTGTACAAGAATGGGCCAATAATTTGATAGAACAAGCATGTACTGGAAATATATATAACATTACTTATAATGGTCAACCTGCTATTTATGTCACCACCTTATGCGCTTGTTTAGATGATGCAGATTTAATTTATGATTGTAAGGGTAATGTGCTTTGTTCCATTGGTGGATTTGCGCCGTCCGATGAAAATTGTGGAGAAGACTTGACTGACCAATTGACTACGGAAAATTTAATATGGGCACCTGAATGTGATTGCCCTTGTCCTGTGGATTTAAATCCTGTTTGTGGTGCAGACGGTCAGACCTATGAATCTGTATGTGAGGCAACTTGTGCAGGTGTTGAAATTTTGGATAATGCAGCTTGTGATAACTCGACCTGTCCTGCTTTAGATAGATTATCAATCAATCCTGACTTATGTAATTCTTGCATGGGAGAAATAGCTATTTATATTTTTCAAGGAGAAGAATATTTAGTAACCATCGAAGATAACCCAATCTGCTCGGATGGTATTACGACAGTGACCAATTGTGATTCGACTTCTGTTTTCTGTTTTAATGGTGGGATAGCTGGCTTTAGTCAGTGTAATGATTTCTTTAAAGAGGCGGAGTTGAAAGAAGTAATCTTTTCTAGAAAAACAGATTGTGAAGTAGAAGAACCTATAAATTTAGCATTGCCTTGTACCGATTTACAAGATGTGGATTTTGGCCTATGCCAAGCGGTTATGGGGATAGGTATCGTAAACGGAAAATGTCAAACGATTAGTGGTTGTTTAAATTTTGAGGTTGAAGGTATAGATTATAGTGGTGCCTTTTTTCCAACGGTCGAAATTTGCCAGCAGACTTGTGGTATTACCGCTGATACGGGAGCAGTAGATAACAATAATTATGAGATTTTTAATACCTATGAATGGTTGACAGCTATTGTTGATGTGAAAGATTGTAACGGTACTACCATAGAGGTTTATGATTTTGAATCCTTTAGTTTTGTCCATGTTCAAACAGCAGAAGCTGGTGAATTGTATTTTGGAGACGGCACTTTCTATTGTATGGATTTACCAAATTATGATTGTCGAGCTTTATA
>CAYMSC010000096.1:3414-6104 GCA_964392805.1 uncultured Saprospiraceae bacterium | reverse complement strand
GCTTCAAAATCTTCACCGACTGGCATGTTTTCTGGTTTTGCTAATATTTTTTTATAAAATTTTTCTCCTTTAGCAACTACTAAACATCGTGCATATAAAAAGGTATCTGCCGAAAATCCTAATTCATTGCCTTTTAAAGATTCTGTGAAAGCAGGACCATCTAATTGACGTAAATGAAAAGCTAAACTTTCAGAAAATTGATTGATAGCGCATTCATCAGTATCAGCTAAAGCTTTAATGATAGGCTGTAGTATTTTTTTGCTTTCTTTTTGTTGCCAGTCAATTAGAGCAATGAATTTCCAGAATTGATTTTCAGATAATTGTTGCATGTAGAATTTTATAGTTCATTTGAATGACTTGGAGGGTGGACTCCATAAGCTCGATATACAACTCTTTGATTAATCAAAAAAGGTCGATTTAGTTTTAATGCTTGTATCGTTGCTCTTCCTTTAGGAGTTACTCCTGTAATTACTGTAAAATTTTCATTCCATTTAAAATGGGCTATCCATTTATCTTTTCTAGGATGAAATAGCTTTACTTTTTTATTTGATTCTGGGTCGAAGCCTGTTAGCTTAGCGTACTTATAATTATTACACCCTTGACATGAAAATGCCAAATTATTTAATTGATTAGACCCATTTTTAGAAGTTGGAATAATATGTTCTACCGAAAATGGAGAAGAGGAGAATTGTTCCTGACTCATACAATATTCACAGCAGCCTTTTGCTCTTTTTGTTACTTGTTTTTTCAGTTTGATAGATGCCATTAGCTTTTAGCGGAAGGGTGTAGATTGTAAAGGTTAATTACTTCTGGAAGACTGATTTTTTTTAAATCGGCTAATTTAGCCAATAGCTTTAGGCGACGTAATTCATACTTTTCAAAAGCTTCGGTTAATACTAATAATTCTTCATATTCATTTTTAGTTAGGGATTCCGTATCTCTTTTAGCAATTAACAAATTAAAACGAAGATTCTTTTTCTTGGTAAATGGTCTATTTATTTTTTTGAGTAATTTATCTTCTTTTTCCGAAATAGGATTTGACGTTTTTTGCAAACGAAGCATTTGTAATTTGCGGTAAAATGCCTCAAATTCAGCTGAACTTAATTGTTCCACTCCTTTTATTAACTCTTTGATTTGCATGGTCATATCTTATCTTTTGAATGCGTTTGTTGTAAACAAATATACGGTTTTTCTTTGGGAAAAAAGCAATTTACTTGACTCAATCTATTTCATTTTTCTATACCAATGAAATCGCTAATTAAATTCCCTAATTGTAATCCTTCATCTTTTGTGATTAATGAAGAGTCTAATAGTTTTTGGTTTTCTCCGTTTATCATTCTCGATGTTAAGTGGTAAGCATAAAATTTTTTCCCTTTTTTTTTGCGGATAGTTTCTTTGACAAAGATTTTGTTAATATTATGAGTAGGGATATTTATATTGCCATTTCTCCAAGGAATAGGATGAAAATTAATTGTTAAATTTTGTTCGTCGACGTGGATTTTAATTTTACTATAAAGACAAAAAATAAATAAATAAAAGATGTCACAAGTGGGCCACAATGTAACAATTCCAAAGATAATAGATGCAGGATTAGGACTCGAAAGCAAGCAAAGTGAAAGAAGAAAAAATAAAATACTAATTACTAGTCCACCATATACATTTGTTCTATCTAATGTGAATTCTATTATTAATCGAGTCCTTTCCTTTTGAACATTAAACCTTTTATTGTCAGAAATCTCCATTGATTTTATTCAGTTTTCAGTTGTTTTTAATTCATACTTTAACAAGATAAGAATTATTTGGAGGTCTAATTCTAAATAAATTAATTGATAGTTTTTTTAGGTTTAAATGAGTTTGGAAACACAAATTACCCCGTTCGCGCGAGGCTCTGCCTCGTGAAAAGCAGATAAATAATACAAACGAGGCACAGCCTCGCTCGAACAGGATTTGTTCATCATGTTTTTAGGGCTAAAATTATCAACCTACTCCAACAAATGCACTCCGTTTGCGTGAGGGTTAAGAGAAAACGAAAAAATAACCTACGCAAAAGAGAACACAGCTTTCTCCGAAACTTCGGAGACCTAGAGCAAATCAAGTAAAGAAACCGTCCTAATCCGTTAAATCCGTGTTCCAATCCTACTAGCTAGGTTGTGTAGATTATTTTTTGTGAAACCCCTAATTAGTTTTTTATCAACCTACCCCAACAACTCCAACAAATGCACACACTTAATAAACTCCCGATTGGTCCCCTCAATTTCCGTCTGCCCTGCCGTCCGATTAAACATCACCCGCAATCTTCTTAAACTACCCTCCAAATACCGCAAAGACAAAATCAAAAAGTGCAAGTACTGATATCGTTCCACATCCGAAGTTTGCAAGGAAGCCAAACGACGAGTCCGCAAATGCTGCCCATTCACAAAGTGGTCATAGAGGTCAAAAAACTCTTTAACCGTATACCCTTGGAAGGCTTTTAATCGCCGTAAAGCGACCTTTGCCGCCTCTTCTGGGCTAAAATCTTCGATGGATTCTAAGACATCGGGACTTTGGAAATATTCTCTGATATAGGATTGCAGATTATCTCGTTTTACTTTCTCATCTGTTTTAGGCAATAAAGAGAACTCCAAAAACTGTTGAGCAAAATACGCTGCTCGTTTGCTAATATCATCAGGTGCTTGACCATATGCAAAGTA
>CAYMSC010000096.1:0-3314 GCA_964392805.1 uncultured Saprospiraceae bacterium | reverse complement strand
TCAATAAATTCTGGCGTAATTTTAGGGACATTTCGGACTCTCGTTTTTTCTAAATGTTCCCGATATTTTTTCTCTAAGGCACAGCGTAATGCTTTCTGTGCAATGGTGGTAGCTGGCAATATCGCCTTTAAACTATCTTTTTCAAATTGAGGAAAATTAGCCACTTTATTTGTACCAATAGCAATTTTCCAAACCGCATTGATAAACTCATAAGAATAGTCCGCTGAACTGTACTTTTCATAATCCGCTGCAAAGGCATCATACTCCATTTCTTTTATCTCAAAAGCACGACCTGCTTTTAAATTATCAATAGTAGTAGGTCGATATACCTGTAAGTCGGAATCTCTAATAAAGGTGATTAAGTAAGTATCTAATACACCCTTTTTTTCGATAATATCCATCTCCCAATTCGGGAAATTGCGGATATTAGAATCCATATCCACATATAAATCAGGGTCGTTTTGGATATAAGCATATTTACCTTCGTAGGCGACCATTTTTTCTAAGTCCGCCCTATTTCTTTCTAAGATTTTTCTTTCTAGTCTACGTCTTAAATCAATCGCCAATCGAATGTCTAAAAAAGTACGTTCTACTTTTAAAATATCTCGTAGAATCTGTTTATGCGTTGCATTATTGGATAATTCTAAATCCGCAAATCCGCCCGTATGATTTTTGACAAAAAAGTCAATACTTGCCCTAACCATCGAAGCCAATTGTTGTTTGGCAGCATTCTTTTCAGCTTCCTTTTTTTCTATTTCTATCCGAAGTGCTAGCTTTCTTTCTGCTACTGCTTTATACAAGCGTTGCTGTATGCCCGCAGGTGAAAGGCTTCTTTCTTTAGCAATATTTTGTAAAATAAAAGGCTGTTTCAACAAAGACATCAATTCTAAGGCAGCAGGATGAGTACTGATAAGAATTTCTAATTGCCTTGGGTCATGCGTATTTTCAATAGCTGTTTCAATCTGCTTGATTTCTCCCGTGATGAATGCTTGTAAAGCCGTACCATCTTTAGCAATTTGCTCCGAGAAAGTATGGTCTAATTCTTCTTGGATAATTTTGAAATCGCTAAAAACCGTATTTCGATTCTCGGCAAGCATCCCCAATAATTCTTCATTAAATTGGCGAACGGTATTCAATATTTCTCGATACCCATCAGGGTCGGTCATTCGCTGAATTTGCAATTGGAACGCTTTTGTTTCTTGCAAAATGATAATTGCCCTAGATTCTTCTACTAAATTTCTAACTCGCTTCTCCGCAGGGCCGATGATGGTATTGATAGTAGACTGCAATCGTTGACCAACTAAAAAGACGCCTTCTTTTTCGGCAGCCGTATTTAATTCTTCTGCTATATTCTGTCGAGCAATCGCAATTTGATTTTGTATTTTCAATAATGCTTCATAATCATTGCCTGCCTCGACTAATTTATGTTCTATATTGGTTTCAAAATCATATTTTGCGCCTTCAAATGCTTTAGGTAAAAGGCGTTTTTTGGTACGTTTAGTTTTTTCTTCCGTAACAATTTTGGCAAATTGCTTTTGGGTAAATAAACTTTGTCCCTTAAATAAATGAGATAAATTACCTAATACACTCGCCAAATTTCGTTGTTCATAAGGAATTTCTAATTCAATAACATTGGTATCGAATTTAACCAGTTTATTGATGTTTAATTCTTTTAACAACAAATCTCCAGATTGGTCTAAATCATACCCCGGTGCATACTTTCCCAAACGAGCTATTTCTATTGGGTGGTCAGCCGTTATATCAAATACGATTACCTCTCCGCTCAAATTTTGTAAAAAAGCAGTACTCAAATTTTCATCCACTCGCATCCATTGCATTTCCTCTGGTAACACTACTTTTTTTGGCCATTTATAAGGGACTATAGACCGATGCGTGTTGATGATGGTCATCTCTTGTTCATTACTCAAAGCCACAATAATATTGCTATCAGAATGAAGCACTTGAAGGCAATCATTTATCAGGTTGACTTTTAGGAAATTATCTGTATTATCCAATAAACTGTCAATGGCAATTTCCCCATATGTATGGTATAATTTATAGCGGTCGGTAGTTCGTGTTTCTGTATCACCCGTTGTATCAAAAAAAGATTTAATGTCGGCTGAACGGAAGACCAAAGCTTGTTCAAAGGTCGCGACATCATGGGTCCGAGTAATCGTCCACTTATTAGGAGGTAAGAGGAAATTTTCTGCATCTTTGGTTTCCATGATTACCGCTAGACCACTTCGTTTATTAAGCGGGGTAATGATTAAATTATCATTGGGTGTAATATGGATATATCCCCCTTGGGTTCTTTGCAGTAAAAGAAGGTAGCTTTCCAAAAAATGATAAAAACTGCGGAATTGTGGACGAATTTGCTTTTGCATTTCATCGCTTGCATTGATATTGAAATGGCGGAAAAAAGCCTTGGTAACATTACTATTTGTCTCAATGCCAAACTTTGCTTTCAGACCATTTGTTAAATCATTTTGCCCTGCAATGAAAGTCGCTTCTAATAATTCTTTAAAATCACTCCTATTTTTTGCCTTATTGATATTCAAACCCCTAAGATTGCTGATGATAGCATCCGCCCCCGACATATCAGCAGCCTTATATTCGTCTGGTAAATAGTGGTCAATGTCCACCAATTTTCCTTCGGCATCATAAAAACTAAGGTTGGGACTTTCCTTGTATTCTACTACAATTATATCCTTTTCAGGCGTTTCTCCTGCTAAGACATGGACTTTATGAATTTCCAATCCTTGCACATGGATATGGGTATCTTGCTCAAAATGATTGGGTACTTTTTGGAAAGTAAATTGGTCGGCAATGGTCGCTGTTTTTTTGGTCGTTTTTGGATTCGTTGTCATATGAAGTGGTTTTAAGTTTATTGTACTGGCAATATATTCGATTTGCTGGAAGGTTTGTTGCTTTTTTCGATAATTCTAGGAGGAAATTGGATGAATAAGAGGATAATATTATTTTAAATTTTATTTCTCAACAAATACTTTTACATAAGCCCTCAAATGTAGGTAGTTTTTTGCTAAACCCCTTGTCTCTTGTTTATTTGCAGTTGTTACTAATAAGTTATCATTTATTACTAATTAATTATCTAAATCACTTCTTTTTTATTCCTTTTATGCAACATAATTCTTTGCATCCTGTATAACAATATAATTTCTTTTTAAAAAAGAAAGGAATAGTAGGTTTATTTTGAACCATACCAAAGCTAAACAAAACACGCTTATCAATGAAACAAAAAAAACTGCTCTACTTAGTCATCAGTTGCCTGTTGCCAACTTTTCTATTCTCCCAAT